>JANLQI010000081.1:0-5590 GCA_031367705.1 Saprospiraceae bacterium
TGCCTTTGAATGAGTTTGCTGTTTTTCAAAATGAAATGGCACCCGTTTATTACAGTATCCCTCGTGAAGATTTTAAAGACCCTTCATTATTGGGCAAAGGGTCGGATTGGCAACGCGAATTGATGAAACCTGCGGGAATGATAAGTCATCAATTGGGCGTATCGGGCGGCAAAGACAAGATGCAATACTACGTGTCAGGTGGTTATATGAATCAAGATGGCATTGTCGTGGGTTCTGGTTTCAATCGGATGTCCACACGTTTTAATTTGGACAATCAAGTAAAAAATTGGTTCCATATCGGTACGAATTTCACCGCAAGTCGCACACATGAGCGCATTACGCTCAACGACGATGGCGACGGCGTGGTTACAAATGCCATGCTTCAATCGCCCGATGTACCTGTTAGAAATGTGGACGGTACTTTCGGTGGTCCTATTATTACGAATGGTGCGACGGTGGGTATCAATCCTGTTGCGAAAGCTCTTTTGATTGATAATACGGTTACAAGGACGCGTGTTTTGGGCAATATGTATGCAGATTTGACGCTTGCGAAGGATTTGACTTTCAGAACAGAGTTTGGAACGGATTTGAGTTTTGGTCAAAATGACCAATTTCGCCCAACTTATCAATGGGGAAATACGAGTAATCCGACGGCTGCCGCGCTTAAATCGGCAAATAACAGCCAGTTTTGGATTTTAAAAAACTATTTGACGTATAAATTTAGCATCGCCAAACACAATGTCACAGCGATGGCAGGGCATGAAGTTCAAGAATCAAAATGGTGGGGTTCATCGGCTTCGCGTGTTGGTTTCATTACCAATAATGTCAAAGAATTGAGTGTGGGTGACCAAAACGGACAAACGGGTAGTAGCTATTTGGGTTCATCGGCTTTGGAGTCGTATTTTGGTCGTTTGGTTTATAGTTTCAACAGCCGTTACAGTGTTACAGGTACGCTTCGTGCGGATGGTTCTTCAAAATTTTCGGCGGGTCACAAGTGGGGCGCATTCCCCTCAGTAGCAGCGGCTTGGACGATTTCAAATGAGCCATTTATGAAAAGTGTGGGGTTTGTCAATAACTTGAAAATTCGTTTGGGTTATGGCGAAGTGGGCAATCAAGACATTCCAAACTACCGATACAATCCAACACTTTCAAGTGCCATAACGGGTCTTGGAACGGGTTATAAAGTGAATTATACCGCCAATCCCAACCTCAAATGGGAGTCAGCGACACAGACAAATTTGGGTATTGACATGAGTTTTTTGAAAGGTCGCTTGGATATGACGGTGGACGTTTATCGCAAAATTTCAAAAGATTTCTTGTATCCATTGCCCATTCCTGCCATTTTGGGTTCGCAAGGCAATGGCAATATTGGCGCACCTTATGTCAATTTGGGTCAAATGCAAAATGAGGGCATTGATATGAATATCAATTCGCACAATACAACGGGAAAATTCATCTGGAATACCAGTCTGAATGTGTCAACATACCGCAACCAAGTGACGGACATTCAAGGTTTATCTGCGGAAGGTAAAGTGCATTTTGATTTTTTTACAGTAACAAAAACCGTTCAAGGTCAACCGATTGGGCAGTTCTATGGCTACAAAACATTGGGACTTTTTACGGATGTGATTGATTTGGCAAAAAGCCCACGGCAATTTGGTGGTAAAATTGGTGATGCGGGCAATTCTTTGGGCGACATAAAATTTGCAGACATTAATGGCGATGGTGTGGTAGATGATAAAGATTTGACGTTCATCGGCTCGCCACATCCCGATTGGACTTTTGGTGTCACCAATACTTTCTCATTTATGGGTGTTGATTTATCCATTTTTTTACAAGGGACACAGGGCGATAAGATTTTCAATTTTGTGCGTCGCAATACTGAGGGGATGGATAAACTCTATACAAATCAGTTACGTGTTGTACAAAACCGCTATGTTTCGGAAAAACAACCTGGCAATGGCATCGTGCCGCGTCTTGTGGCAGGCAGTGACAATCCTAACTTGTTTATCTCTGACCGTTTCTTGGAAGACGGCTCATATCTTCGGATTCAAAACGTCTCTTTGGGCTACAATTTACCTGAATCGCTTATAAAACACATCAAATTGACCCGTTTCCGCGTCTATGCAACGGTTCAGAATCTTTGGACTTTTACAAAATATTCTGGTTATGACCCTGAAATCGGTGCATACAACCAACGTGCTTTGTTGATGAATATTGACAACGGACGTTACCCGATGCCGCGTACTTTCACTTTTGGGGTTAATTTGGAATTTTAATTAATTTAATTTAACACATAGCCATATAGGGCACATAGTTTTTTTTCTTTTTGAAAAATATAATTAAAATAAAAAAACTATGTGTCCTATGTGACTATGTGTTAGCAAAAAAAAATAAAAAATGAAAATATATAATTCAATCAAATACACCGCCCTTGTCGCTATTTTGACAATGGTTTCGTGCAAGCCAGAATTTTTGGAACGGGTTCCAGAAGATGCTTTGACGATTGACAATTACTATTCATCTGCCAAAGCTTTGGATGCGGCAACGGCTGTATTATACAACGTGCCGTGGTTCGATTTTAATGACAAAGCGATTTGGTCTTATGGCGACCTGATGGCAGGGAATATGTTGACTTATGACCCACAGGTGACTTCTTTTCGGTCATTTGAAATTACAGGTGACAACACGCGGGTCATGGAAGGCTGGCGTTCATTGTTCAATGTGATTGCTCATTCCAATGGTATTATCAACGATTTGCCTACCAAAGCCAAAAATGTAGAGAAGGCACAAGTGAACCGTTGTGTCGGTGAAGCCCGTTTTATGCGTGCTTTGGCTTATTTCTATTTGGTACGTCTTTGGGGACCTGTGCCGATTATTGAGAACAATTCTGAAAAAATCTATGATGCCCAAGTGCCACGCAACAACGTCGAAGATGTGTATAAACTCATCATCAAAGACTTGGAATTTGCGGAAGCAAACTGCCCTGCAAAATCCGCTTATGGTGGTGCCGATAAAGCGCGTGTAACGAACGGTGCGGCAAGGACTTTTTTAGCAAAAGTGTATTTGTATCAAAAAAACTACCCAAAAGCATTGGAAAAAGCCGAGCAAGTCATCAATTCGGGCGAATACAGTTTGATGAAAGAATATGAAGATATTTTCAAAACGGAGAACAATGTCACCCTCAACCCCGCAGTAAATACGGAAACTATTTTCGCGTTTTTGTGGGATATTGACAATGGCGGTTGGGGTGTTCAGAATACAAATCAAGCCTATTTTGCGCCTTATGGTGAGAATATAACGGGTTTTGCAGATGGTTGGGGTTCCGCTTTTCCTTCACTCGACCTCATCAAGGCTTATGAAGCGGGCGACAAACGCAAGCGGGCGACAATTATGCAAGCGGGCGATGTTTATCCCTATATGACGTATATCAAAAATGGTTCGGAAGTATCGGGTTATGTATATCCACCCGATAATAAAAGCCTTACGAACACCCGTTCGAGTATCAAAAAATATGTCGTTGGTTCGCCCGCAGGCAATAAAGGGAAGGGCGGTTTTATGCGGACTTATATCAATGGCAATATTTTCCGTATCGCAGAAGTCTATCTCATTGCTGCCGAAGCGATTGCGAAAGGTGGTGCTTCATCTGATGCGAAAGCCATTGGTTATTTCAACACAGTGCGTCGGAGAGCTGGTTTGATAGAAAGAACGAGCCTTTTGGCGGACGATATTTTCAAAGAACGTCGCATCGAGTTGGCTTTTGAAGGCGATTTTTGGTACGACATCTGCCGTCTTGACCCTGCAAAAAGGGTTGAATTGGTGAGAAATCAAGAACGGGGTATATATGGACCGGGTACAACCATCTACTCAACCAAAGTGACACCAAAGGAAAAAGACTTTTTGCTGCCCGTTCCCGCTTCGGAAATTATTACAAATCCGAAATTGAATGAACCAGCAGTCCCTTATATTTTTAAGTAAACTACGGAGGGACCCCCTCAGTATTTTTTATCAAAAACATAAAATTCAATCATTAATAATGAAAAAGTATTCTCAACAATATATCACCAAACTGTCCATGCTGTTTTTTATGAGCATTATGACTTGGGCAGCTTGCACAAAAGAAGTAGATAAATCAGCACCCGTCATTGACCGCTTCCGTTTGACAGCGAAAGATTCGTCCATTATGGCAGCGGGTATTGGCAATACAGTTGCCATTATTGGGGCGCATTTGGGTTCTACCCAACAGGTTTTTTTCAATGATTATCCAATCTATATCAATCCGTCTTATATCAAAGACGATGTGATTCTGGTTCAGTTACCAAGAGAAACGCCTTACAGAGCGCAGGCGAACAAAGTAAAAGTCGTCACGCCTTATGGCGAAGCGATTAAAGACTTTAAGGTGCTGCAACCCGGACCAACGCTGACTAATTTTGCCCCCACATCGGGTAATCCAGGTGACATTATCACCATTTATGGAAAAGATTTAGACAATGCTCAAAAAGTGTTAATTGGTACGGATTCCGTTAAAATCATCTCCAATATCTCTGATACAGAAATCAAAGTAGCCGTGCCACCCGCAGGTGCAGCAGGACAAATTACAGTTTATACTGTGGGGGGGTATGCCACAACAGCGACCTCTTTTGGTGTATCAGTTGTCATCTATGGCGATGTCATGGGCAGTGGTTGGGATGCTTACGAATGGGATGCAGACCGCAATATGGCGAGTACAGAGCAAGTCAAAAAAGGCAAATCCATTAAAATGACGTTCACCAAAGCCTACGGTGGATTTGGTGCAGGCACAGCCGATGTCTATGATGTTAAGAAGTTCTCAGCACTTAAAATGTCTATTTATGCCTTAACATCTGACCCCGAAGTAAAAGTAAAAGTCGGCATCAAAGGTGCAGACGGAACCACCAATCGGTTTTCCACGATTGTTGTTTTGAAGCCCGGCTGGAACGATATTACCCTCGATTTTGCCAAAGATTTGAATAATCCAGACCGTTTTGTTGAGTTTCAAATTCAAGAATGGGGTAATGCGCGTTTGCCAATTATCTATATTGATGATGTCGGTTTATTGTAAATTGAATATCGAACCCCCAGCCCCAGAGGGGAGAAACTACCTGCTCCCCTTTGGGGCTGGGGGCTCATTACCCCCCTCAGTATTTTATAGCTTTTCATAAACTTTTTTAAACAAAATCTAAAAATAACAAGATGATGAAAAAATTTACCCTTTTGGCATTATTTGCCATGCTGTTCAGTTTTACAAGCCAAGCGCAAAACCCGAACAACCTTTTGAATCCATTTAACCCAGGTTTTGAAGATGCAGATGGCACGAATCCTTTTGCTGTGTGGAACACACAAATTGATTCTTCTGGTGCTGCCAGAGGTAAAATTGGTGCAACAACCGTCAATCCTAAGGAAGGCACAAGATGTGCGCGTGTGGAAGTGACGGCTATCAATCCGATGACACAGTGGCACATTCAAATTCTTCAGTTTAACCAATTTTTCCCGCTTAAACAAATGAAAACGGCTGTGGATACACAATTCTACACACTCCGTTTTTGGGCAAGAGCCGATGTTGCGGGTCGTA
>JANLQI010000146.1:0-4950 GCA_031367705.1 Saprospiraceae bacterium
CAAAGCCCAAACGGCTGGAAAAGTCTCCTTTTCAGGCAGTTCAAAAATAGGCATTGGTGGCGACTACCTACAAGTCGAAGGTTTTTTGTTTGAAGGCCCTTGCACCTTAGAAACCAAGGAAAATGTCATTGATTTCAAGGTAAAATCAGTTGATGCCAGCCATTGTCGCTTGACAAATTGCGCCATCGTCAACTACACCCACGCCGAAGCAACTGAAAAAGAAAATTATTATGTCAACATCATTGGCATGAACAATGAGGTGGATCGTTGCTATTTTACAGGCAAAACAAACAAAGGGCCAACCCTCATCGTCGAATACAAACAGGGCAAAGACTACGTAGCGGGCAGCGACGTTGCCCCTTCGCCACGGCACCATATTCACCACAATTTTTTTGGATACAGAACCTTTTCAAGCAACGGCGGTGAGCAGATGCGCATCGGCACAAGTACCACGTCTTTCTCTCATGGTTTTAATATTATTGAATACAATTACTTTGAAGAAGAGCGTCTCGAAGCAGAAGTCATCAGCAACAAAAGCTGCGACAATATCTATCGCTTCAATACTTTTTTTGGCAACGATGGGGCGCTCGTCATTCGGCATGGACAACGTTGTTTTGTCTATGGCAACTACATAAATGGCAAAACTGGCAGAAATCAAAGCGGCGGTTTACGGATTATCAACCCAAACAATACCCTTTTTAACAATTATGTAGAAGAACTCGAAGGCGGTCACAGCTCTTTGAAGTCACCGATTACCGTCATGGCAGGTTTAGAAGGCTCTGCCCTCAATGAATATTATCCAGCCGATGATGCGATAGTGGCTTACAATACCATCGTCAATTCAGTCGGTCCAGCTATGAAAATAGGTGCAGGAAATGCCAGCAAAGGCAAACCTTTCATCGCACCTAAAAACGTCACGATTGTGGGCAATCTCATCATCAATACGCTTGGAAAAACCACTGACCCTGTTGTTATTGCCAATCCAGAAACGACTTTTCAAGCCAAAGACAACTATCATACGAACAGTGGGCGCTATGAAAAAGGCTTTTCAAGCATCAAATCTAAAGCCATTACAGCACAAAATGGTTTCAGTAGCACCCCCCTTAGTATAGACAAGCCTGTAATGGATTCTATCAACCAAAGATTAACCGTTCACAATATCAAACTGGCTGAAAAAGACATCATGCAGTTTGACCCTAAGTGGAAATTGACTAAAAAAGATGTGGGCGTTAGTTGGATGAAATGAGATTGAAATACACTCGATTTTCAAATACATGGGCGGACTCAGATTTTTTTTACTAAAAAAAATTAAACAGAAAAATACTGCTTTTCCGATAACGTTACCGATAACGTTACTGGTAACGTTATCGGAATTTTATTTTGGCAAATGCCCTTTTTATTGAAAAATAATTCTGACTTTATGGTGATTTTCAATTTAATCATCTGTAACTTTGAGGTATCATCGCACTAATGAATAATCACAATGCAACAAATCCGACCAAATGGCTATCCAAAACGTTCTGTTTTATGCTCTATTTTTAATTGATAAATCAACAAGGGACCCCTCAGTAATATGAATCGAATTTACAAAAAAACATAAAAAGATGTCGGTAACTACTTCTCTTAAAGTTTATCTCATTGTAGGCGTTCTATGCCTTGCACAAAGTATGAGCGCGCAAAAAGCACCGCAAACTTTGATACTCGATGGTGAGGCTTTGGCAAAAAATTATCAAGAGCTTTCAACCAATAAAAACAGCCCTAAAGCCGCAGCACTTAAAAAGCTGTTGAAAGATGCCGATAAAATCATTGAAGAAGGCGTACTGTATTCGGTTATGCACAAAAAGCAAACACCACCCAGCGGTGACAAACACGACTACATGAGCCAAGCCCCTTATTGGTGGCCCGACCCGACGAAACCCGACGGTTTGCCTTATATCAAAAAAGATGGTGTAAAGAATCCTGAACTAAAAGACATTACAGATACAGACGAAATGGACGATGTAGAAAAAGATGCCCAAACAACCGCTTTGAAAAAATGGTTTTCTGAATTTCTAACATGGTTGCTCTAAAGCCCCAACGGAAAAGATGAAGCCAAAGAACCCAACAACCACGGCAACTATTACAATATGCAGGTCATCAACTTCGCCTTGTTTACGGAACAAAAGGAAGTGGCACTCAAACAAATAGACATCGTTAAAAAACTCATCGTCAAACAGATAACGCCTGATGGCAGTCAGCCCCTCGAATTGGCGCGGACTAAGTCTTGGGATTATGTCAATATGAACCTGTTGGGTTATTGTTTTATCGCTCGGTTGAGCGAAAAAGTCAACGCAGACCTTTGGCATTTTGAAAACCCCGACGGTAAAAGCATCCGCAAATGTGTGGATTGGCTATTACCTTATCTCAAAAAAGAAAAAGCTTGGAGCCATGAGCAAATTAAGAAAATAGCTTATGATGAAACACTCGTCATTTTGAAAATGAGTGCCAAAGCGTTTGCTCATCCCGCTTATAATGAATTGGTGAAAACCATAGATGAAGCAACAAATAAAAAGCCCTATTATCAATTAGCTTTTTAGAACCGATTAAATTTAAAAAACGTGAAAAAGAATTTTATAAACGCATATTACATCTTTCTTGTAGGACTACTGTTTGCACTGCCTTCCGTTTCTTCTGCACAGGTGACCTTAAATGCCGATGGTCCCGGTAATACTTATGAATTGATAAACAGTGTGTTCGCTCCAGGTGTGAGTGGTGATGCGGCTGTCGAAAATGCAGAATGTTCTACGGCTCATCCTTCTTTTGGGCGGCATATTGCTGAAATATGGGATGCCGATTTGATGCAATATGTTTTTGAATTTTATATTCATCGCGATTACGACAACGACCGTTGTATTGCAACGACGACGGACAGGCAACGTGTAGAAATCAAAACGTATGAATCCTCTCCCGACAATCTAAAAGGTACATTAGGCGAAACTGTTACCTATAAATGGAAATTCAAGATACCGTCTGGTTTCCAACCGTCTTCTAATTTTACCCATATTCATCAAGTAAAACCTGTGAATGGCGATGATGGCAACCCGATATTCACCATCACACTCCGAAAAGGAACGCCGAACAAATTGGAAGTCAATTATTATAATGCTGCGACACCGAACGTTTCAACTAAAATAGTCAATGTCAATTTGTCTTCTTTTGAAAATACTTGGGTTGAAGCCACAGAAACCGTTAAAGTCGGTGACATCAATAATGGTACTTATTCCATGGTTATAAAAAGAGTAAGCGACAATTTCGAGTTAGTGAATTTCAAAAACAGCAGCTCGAACATCGGTGCCACCATCGCGACCATCAGACCTGATAATAGTTTTATCAGACCTAAATGGGGCATTTATCGCAGTTTATTAAGCTTTAATGATTTGCGTGATGAAGCCCTACGTTTCGCCAACATTTCTATTCAAGAAGGTGCTGTTGTACCCATCGAATTGTCCCAATTTGAAGCAAAAGCGCAACAAAAGTCTATTTTATTGACTTGGAAAACGGAAAGCGAAAAAGACAACGATGTATTCAATATCGAATATGCAACCAATGGCAAAGACTTTGAAAAAATCGGTCAAGTCAAAGGGTTTGGCACAACAAATACGCCACAGAAATACAGTTTTGAACACACAAGCACCCCCTCAGTAAAAACCCATTATTACCGCTTAAAACAAGTGGATTTTAATGGACAGTTCTCTTACAGTCCTGTACGCTCGGTTGTTTTTGGTAAAACGACTTTGAATGTAAAAACGACTTTGGTACACGATGTCTTGGACATCGAAACACAAGATGGGGCAGAAGCGACGATAAGCATTTTCAATACCGTCGGACAACAGGTTTTGACACACAAAGGACAAGGCACTCAGCGCATCAGCGTCAGTCATTTACCAATTGGCACATACATTATTCGGACAAATACAGGCGAAGAAGGGCGTTTTGTAAAGCAATAAAGTACATTTTAAGTATTTGCTAAAAACTATATAAATCATTTTTTACTCAATTTAAATTCAATTAATTATGACAAAGAATTTCTACAAAGGCTTTACTAAGCTCTTTTTGAGCGTTTTGCTCGTTTCAGGTTTTTCTGCTTTTGGGCAGACCACCGTTTATTACGATCAATTTACGACATCAACAACTGATAATCCATTAGGCATTACTTCTGCTTCTGCTGGTTCTACACTCACAAACCCTGTTAGTGGCGTTAGCTATTCTACAGCGACCTCAGCAACACAATTGCCTGCTTGTAAATTAAACGGAAACGTTTCTCCAACCAATCAACTTATAATAACACCTGTGGGCGCCGCCACTGCTGACCAAAAAGGAGCCACAACTGTTTCAGGTGTTTTATCAAGTTTTACCGCACCTTATAATACAAAACTCAGTTCAAATGGCGGTCTTGTTTCATGGACGGTCAATATGAGAAACAGTAGAAGTACAGGTATGACAGCCATTGAAAATGCTTTTCAAACGGAAGTTGGCAGTACGACGATGGCGACTATATTGTGTGCAAGTGATAATTTAGCCACTACAGCAGGGTCTTCGACAAAAGGTTGGGCACTTGCACTCACAGGGAGTGGTACTCCGATAAGCGCTAATAAAATAACTTTAGGTCATTTTTCAAATGGTTTAAATGGGGTAGAGCTTTTCACGCCAATTATCACTTCACCAGATATGCCATACACCAGTTACTTCAACATAAAAGTGACTTATAATCCTGCAAATAACACTTGGACACTTTATGTAAATCAGGTAGGTACTTCTTTTGTCAATCCAAAAACTACAGAGCCAACATTAGTTGGTTCTGTAGTAAACGCCACTAACACGACGGTGACCATGTCTCATTTCATGTTCTTATATAATCACAGTGGTAGTAATAATGCACAATGGGACAACTTCAGTGCAACCGTAGATGCG
>JANLQI010000194.1:0-58084 GCA_031367705.1 Saprospiraceae bacterium
AAATATGAACTCAAAAATACCGACTATTTTAACAAAGATAATTGGAATAAAATGATTGAGTTTATGATTGACGCTTATATCAGATTAGACAATACATTCAGAGAACCATTGGAAAAAATAAATAAGCAATTGAAAAGTAAAAAAAAACCGTTTTGACGTGAGCGACAACGAAAAATAAAACTGTTTATACGACTATAAAAAAATAAAAAAAAATAAAAAAAAGACGGCGGAGAACACCGCGCTGCTGCACATACCGCCGCAAAAGCCCACACACAAAAGCCCAACGCGGCGGTACGTCAGCAGCGCAACCGTTCTCGGCAACCAAAAAAAAGACATCCGTTCTTCGATTAAACAAAAGGAAGTTTAAAACAAAAAAAATATTATTTTTACAATCGGTTTAGTAGTTTGTAAAAGATAAATTTTAAACAATGAAATATATAACAATATTAATACTTTTCCTTATTTCGTCATGTTTGACACTATCAGATGACAGAAAAAAAGAGATTCTAAAAACGGATAAAGACTTCGTTGAATTTTATAGAGAATATTCGCCAGATAAAACTCATATACTAATTAATTATGGTTTAGACTTAGGTGCAACTGGTTATGGACACGCTGGGACTGCAATTTTGAGATTAGAAGATACATTAAAAGATTTCAGACCTTTCTCTATATCAAATAGTTACGTTAAAGTTAAATGGTTAGATAACCAAAGAATTTCAGCCATGAGAGAGATTGTACCATTTTTAAGGTCAGGTGAGACAGTTGATTTAATGGCTCAAAAAATAAATAACATTGATATTGAGGTTTCGGGATATGATTTTATTGAATCAAATTATCATATGGATATTGAACATAGAGAAAGTTCTCCTAATGATAAAATGGAATTAATCGCATATAGATATTTGGAGAACAGAAGCAACCTAAATTTTATCCATATTTCAGTCATTAATAAAGGTGATTCTATACCAAAATATGGTAATTACCTAATTGGAGAACCATCATCCGATTATGTATTCTTTGGAGAATGGACATCAGATAATAAACTAATTTTTTATACAAATGAGATATATAAAGACATGATTCATTATTGCCTTGTAAAAAATAGACCTCAAATAAGCTATAAATTAGTGACTAATGATACTAATTACACAAATCAGTATAGGTGGATTAACAAAAAAAATAATTCCGTTCCGAAAAACTGATTTAATAAATTAATATTTAATAATAGATGAACATTCAGACTAAATTTGATGAAGTTAAGGGCGATATTTAAGCAGAATCAGTCGAAAGTTGGCAAAATACTGAGGGGGTAATTGACAAACCCAGACAGGTTTTAACAAGGTTACGTGCGATACATGATGAACCTGCTCGGCATAAGTGTTCGTTTTTCTTTCCTACAAACCACCAACAACGAACGACAACGCTGGCTTCGGTTTCTTAACCGAAGCCTACTATCAAACGGGTCTCCTGACCCGCGCAATAAAAGCAAAAGAATATTGAATTCATTCCTAATGCCCCCCCTCTGTATCTCAAACGAAAAGTCCTCTAAATCACCCATTTAGAGGACTTTTTAGTTGCTAAAATAATCATTTTAAAATTTAACAACCGTACCAATCGGCAGAAGTGTTCTGAGCTATCAAAAAAGCACCAGAAATAAAATGAAAACAGTGAAAAAAGTTGAGGAAAAGTATCTTTATAAAGAGAACATACAATAAGCTAGCAAGAAAAAAGCTATTTTTGTAGTACAAAATTGATAAAAATGACTGTTACTGAAAAATATATCAATCCATTTACGGATTTCGGGTTTAAAAAACTATTTGGCACAGAACCAAATAAGGATTTACCCATAGACTTTTTAAATGAAGTAATTTTACCAAAACAACGGCTGTATGTCTTAAAGAATTTGCATAATTTACATAAACGCCCGACTAAACTTCAAGAAAAAATATTTCAACGGCTATTTGAGACCGCAGAGATAGCACGGTTTACTCCCGAAGAAAAACAACAATATGAAGATAGTTTGAAATCATATCGAGACTTGAAAAATGTGATTGATACTTCTTATGGTGACGGGAAAAAGGATGGAGAAAATGAAGAAAAAGTAAAAGGTTTAATAAAAGCCTTAAAACAAGGTAAATTGACCATCGAAGACATTGCAGAAGTTTTTAGTACCTCAATTGATTTTGTTCTACAAATCAAGAAAGAACAAAATCTATGACCCCTCAGTATCCAAACAAAAAGTCCTCTAAATCACCCGCTCGGCACAGGACTAAGTAAATTTAACATCTATTACCAAACCAAAGAACGCCACCGCTTGATTCGGTTTCTTAACCGAATCGTTTTATGTGTAAAGGTCTCAGCCCCCGTAACCTCCCTTTTCAATAATATCCCATCAGCTGTCCTGATTGATTTAACTTATCTCTTTATTCAAAAACCGAAAGCTGCTCAACTGCCTTTGCTAAAACGATAACCCACATCAAACCGTAGAAAGCCATCAGCAGGACTGTTACTCACCTCTGGGCTACCTGTACGGGTATATTTATTGACCACTCTTTTGCCAAGACCAATGCCTAAATCAAAGACAAAATGTTGCCGATACAGCCATTTATAGCCTGTGGAAATCCCTACCGCAAAAAATTGGCTGGGTTCTCCTTCCGTTGTGCTTTTTCCACCGCGCAAATAACCGCCCATATAAAATCTATCAATACTTGTCTTTGGGTTAAAGTAGTATTTATTGTTTAGTGCAAACAGCAGCCCTTTTGCTTGAAGTGTATTGAACCCAAATCCCCCACCCTTTACGCCTGTCATCCAACCTGATCCCAGAGATGGTGCAATACCAAAATGTTTAGAAGCCGCGATTTCTGCCGACAAATGAAAATTAAAATTTGAAATAAAACCTAAAGGGTTCGTTCTTAATTCTACTTGAGCTTGACTCGTCATAACGAAGGCTACTAAGCAGCCCATCAATAATGTTATTTTTTTCAATTTATATTGAATTTAAAATGTCATAATAAAGTCTATCTAAAATACCATGGCGCACACTCTTCCCACAACAATCCACAACATACAACAAAGTAAAGAAAGCGATGAGGTTGTATCAAAAAGAGCAACCATAATGCTCAGACATTATGGTTGCTCTTTTTGTAAATTATTGTCAGTTAAATAACCTACAAGATATTGTAAACCAAATTAGGCAATATGCCAAGTAGTAATAAACCGCCACAGACAATGACCAATAATAATTTTTGCAAACTATCAGACTCAACTACTACCCCCTCAGTATCTTCATGAAAAAACATGGCGATGATGAGTTTGAAATAATAATAAACGCCGACTAATGACATAGCGATAGCAAACAAAACAATGGACATATAACCTTCTGAAATAGCGTTGATAAAGATATAATATTTAGCCATAAAACCTGCCAAAGGCGGAATCCCTGCCATTGACAACAATGCCATCGTCAGAGCAACAGCCAATAAAGGATTTGATTTTCCTAAGCCATTAAACGCTGAAATATTGATACTTCCCTTTGTTTTTTCGACCAAATAAAGCACCATAAAAGCACCAATCGAACCTAAGCCATAGACAACGGTATAAAACAAAAGCGAATTGTCAGATTCACCACTCATGCAAAGAATAGCGATGAGCATATACCCTGCGTGAGAAATCGAAGAAAACGCCAACATTCTTTTTGCATCATGCTGCATCACAGCGACGATGTTGCCGATTAAAAGCGTCAACACTATCATAGCAGCGAAAATATCTGCCCAAATAGTGGTTTCACCTGGAAAACAAGTGATAAAGAGACGATACAAGGCAGCTACTGCAGCTGTTTTCGCTACTGTAGCCATAAATGCTGTAATCGGTGTTGGTGCGCCTTGATAGACATCGGGTGTCCAAAAGTGGAACGGCGCAGCACCCATTTTGAAGCCCATACCAATGATGAGCATGATGATACCAACAGTTAAAACGGGTGTGTCTGTTACTTTTCCTAATGCAGAACGAATCTGTAAAAGGTCGAATGAACCCGTTACGCCATACACCAAGGCAATGCCAAACAGTAAAAAACCACTGGCAAATGCACCCATCAAAAAGTATTTGAAAGCCGATTCGGTTGAAGCCAAATCCGACTTGTTGCTGCCCGCCAAAACGTAGAGTGATACCGACAAAATCTCAATGCCTAAGAACAACATGACCATATTCGTAAAAGAAACCATGACCAATGCGCCCGTCAATGCAAAAAATATCAGCGAATAACGGTCAGTTAATGCTTTCATTTTACTGAAATATTCTTCGGACATCACAAACCAAAGCAAAGTAATACCCGACATCGCAATGGTAAATGCCAAGGCATAATTATCCATTTGCATCATGTTGAAGACTCTTTGATTGAATCCCCAATCAAAAATGCTCCATGAAATCGTCATCGCTATACCAAAAAGAGCCAACGGAAAGACAAGTTTCCGAAGGTTAAACATATCAGCGAGCATCGTAAAAACGCCCGTAAGCGCAAGCGTCAATAATTCTTTCATAACGTATTCATCAAAAGAGGGATTAAAGCGACCCCTCAGTATTTTTTGTAATTTTTTTCGTTTGTGTTTGGATTCGTCCAATAGCAAAGTAAAAATTGAACCCTGCAAAAAACCGATTATTTACTGCACCGTGTTCTAAATAAGTATAATTTTTAGGCATTGTGTGTTTCGGGTCGTGTTCTTCAACTGTAACGGTTTTATCTCCTTTTTCCCGTAAAACGCCTAAATGTATATCAATTCCGAAACGTTTACGTACTTTAATATGCTTACCCATTATAACACCAGCACCATATTTTATGAAAGACGTAAATTTGAAATCTGTCCAATAATTGTCATCAATTTCATCATCTCTACCAATATTTTGCTGAAAAACAAGACCTATATACGGTGATTTCATCCAAGCATCTTTTTTGAAATAGTACCGCAATTGAGGTGTTATTATCGTTTTTTCACGAGTATACGTATAGTTATGCGATTTAGATGAACTAAACGATACTTGCCCAGTCCAATGTCCTTTAATTTTAAATTCAATGCCACCATCCAAAATTATGCTACTGCCGGCAGCATTAGGCAATAAAATCCCAGTGGCTTTGAGCATCGCAACTTGAGCATTAGTATTTTGTAAAAACAAAAAACTCAATGCAAAAAGTAAAAGTTGTTTTTTGGTTTTCATAAGAGTTTTTTAGAAAAGAAAATAGCAAAAACTAATTTATCAACCCGCCTTGAAAAACCACCAAAAGTTGTTCAACCGCAGGTGCAACAATATCTAAAAGAGGTTTTGGATAGACTCCGAGAATGATAACTAAAGCTGAAACTGTAATCAATACAGTCGTCTCGTTTGTATCCAAATCAGCGAACCCCTCAGTAAGTTTATTCGTTTCGCCTAACATAATGCTTTGGTAGCTCCGCAACATGTAAACCGCACCGAGAATAACCGTTGTACCCGCAAAAGCGGCCATCCAAAAACTGTATTGATAAATGCCATTTAGCAATAGGAATTCACCCACAAAACCATTGGTCAAAGGCAAAGCCACTGAACCGAGCATAATGATGAGGAACATCAAAGCGAATTTGGGCGCAACACCACGAATACCACCCATTGCCGTCAAATCATGCGTTTTTGTACGTTCCATCAAAATTTCAGCAACAAAAAACAAACCGACGACATTGATACCGTGTGCAAACATCTGAATTAGACCGCCCGTTATCCCCTCAGTATTCATCGTGAAAATACCTGCTGAAATCAAACCAACGTGAGCGATTGAACTATACGCAATCAAACGTTTATAATCTTTTTGCGATAAGGCAATTAATGACGCATAAACGATACCGATGATTGATAAAATCATAGCTGTATTTCCCCAAGAGTCCCAACCTTTTGGTACAAGCGGCATCAACCAACGCAAAAGACCATAAGTACCCATTTTGAGCATGATACCCGACAACAACATCGTTCCAGCCGTAGGTGCAGTCACATAAGTATCTGGTTGCCAAGTATGGAAAGGAAAAACAGGCATTTTGATAGCAAATGCAATGAAAATAGCCCAAAATACCCAACCTTGTTGCTCACGGCTCATTTGTTGTCCCGCCGCATAAAGATCTGTAATGAGGAAAGAATGATCGTCTGGCGTTAGAAGATAAACATACAACAGACCCGCCAACATGATGAGTGAACCCGCCAATGTATAGACAAAAAACTTGAAAGTAATCCGTCCACGATGTTCACCACCCCACACGAGGCAAATGAAGTAAATCGGTATCAAAGCCAATTCCCAGAAAATGTAGAAAAGGAAGCCGTCCATAGCCGTAAATACACCAATCAGAGCCATTTGCATCAAAAACACAAGGGCGTAAAAGCGATTTGAGAAATAGCCACTCGACGAAGCTGTGATGATTAAAGGCATCAACAACACAGTCAATAAGACCATTAAGAAGGAAATACCATCCATACTTACTGCGAAATGAGCGCCGAAAGGCAACCAATTCACATCTAAGGAAAGTAATTCAGGATTGGAATTAAAATGCGTAGCCGCATAACCAAACAAGGCTAACTCGGCCAAAGCAAGGTAAAAAGCTGTCAATTCCGCCTTTTCTCTTTTGATGAACAACATCACAAGAGCCGCGACAAGGGGGAAAAATATAAGTGCAACTGTTATCATAAATTCTTATTTGCTCAAATTTTGCTGATTCTTACAGAATGACAAATTATACTAAGGGGTGTTATAGCACCTTATACATCAAAATAATAATAATTGAAATCACCATCGCAAAGAAATAGACATCAACATTACCAGCTTGTGTTTTACGTAATCTGGCTGATAACCAATAAGTAGCCAAACCAAAAAAGTTAACAACACCATCTATTACTTTTGTATCAAAAATAGAACTGAAAAAGCCACCAATGGCATTTATAGGTTTTGTTATCAATGAGTTATAAATCTCGTCAATGTAGTATTTGTTGTAAACAGTTTTGGTCAAACCTGTCATTTCTTCATCGGTTTGCAGTTGTTTCTCTTTGGATATATACATTATATAAGTCATAATGGCTATCACCGCAACGGATGCTGTTACGCCCCACATCATCGTATGTAAGTAGTGGAAATCGCCTTCATGCACCATATTTGCCAAAACGGTACTCAAATTATGCTCTACATAACCATTGACAAGGAAACCACCACCGACAGATAAAGCTGCCAAAACCATCAAAGGAATCGTCATACTGAGGGGGGACTCGTGAAGATGATGCTCTTGTTCGTGCGAACCTCTGAACTTACCCCAAAAGGTGAGGAAGTAAACACGGCTCATATAAAATGCGGTCATTAATGCGCCAACAATCAACAAATAGCCAATAATAGGCTTGTTTTCAAGGGCTTTTATGATGATTTCATCTTTTGAAAACCAACCTGAAAAGTAAGGAAAACCGATAATCGCTAAATAACCTAAGAGAAAAGTGGCATGTGTAATCGGCAATTTAGAGCGCAAACCGCCCATTTTGCGAATGTCTTGCTCGCCACCCATTCCGTGAATGACAGAACCCGCACCTAAGAATAACAAGGCTTTGAAAAACGCATGAGTCACAACATGAAACACACCAGCAGAATAAGCACCAACGCCCAAAGCTGCGAACATGAAACCCAATTGTGATACCGTCGAATAAGCCAAGACTTTTTTAATGTCCATTTGTTGGAAGCCAATCGTTGCAGCAAATAATGCAGTCAACGTTCCTGTCCAAGCGACAACGTCCATACTGAGGGGTGCCAATGTGAACATGGCATTGCAACGTGCAACCATATAAATACCAGCCGTTACCATCGTTGCGGCATGGATTAATGCAGAAACGGGTGTCGGCCCTGCCATCGCATCGGGCAACCATGTATATAAAGGTATCTGTGCGGATTTACCCATTGCGCCAATGAACAACAATAAAGTTGCTGCAGTGATGACTTGTGGTGTAAATTTAGCAAGGTTTTCTGCTTGAAAAACAGTATCAAAAGTGACGCTTTGTGTCGTTGTATAAATCATTAAAATACCCAATAACAAACCTAAGTCACCAATACGATTCATCACAAATGCCTTTTTTGCGGCACCTGAATAGTCAATATTTTTAAACCAAAAGCCAATCAATAAGTAAGAACACAGACCTACGCCTTCCCAACCAATGAACATAACAAGGAAATTATTGCCCAGAACCAAGAGCAACATAAAGAAGACAAACAAGTTGAGATATGCAAAAAAGCGACGGAAGCCATCGTCATCGTGCATATAACCTATTGAATATAAATGAATTAGGAAACCTACGCCCGTTATGACCAAAAGGAAAATCGAAGACAAAGGGTCAATGAGGAAAGACATGGTCGCAGAGAAATTGCCCACAGTAATCCAATCAAAAACCATAATGGTTTCAGATACTGGAGTATTGAGTTTTTCCACAGGAATATGGAGTTTTTCCATAAATATCATGACCGATACGACAAAAGATGCCAGTACAGAACCGCTTGCAATGATGCCAGTCAAAGACTTCGACAAATTGCGATTTGCCAAACCGATGATTGCCCAACTGACGAGCGGAAATAGAGGTATTAACCAAACTAAATGCGACATAATGTATTTTTTACCCCCCTCAGTATTTTAGGGGTTTTATGATTTTATTTTGTATATTTCGTATCAGCAATATAAATTTCTAATGCCTTGCTCAATTGGAATTCAGAAAAAGCTTTTTGCATACAATTATTTAAAAACTGCATGGTTTTATCAAAAGCATCAATCCTAACGCGTTCACCTTTAATGAGTTGTATATAATTAAAATCAACCCTTAAATGTCGAGCCTGTTTTTTCAAATGAATTTGTGCGCATTGCGTATTATCTAATTCAAAGTGTTCGTATTCGTCCAATTTCGTAATTCTCATCAAACTGTCGTGGTCTTTTTTTCGACCTACTTCTCCGAGTAAACTTTTAATACTGCTTTCATCATCCGCATAATAAAAGGTCAAAACCGCCTCTAAAAAAGGTACAATTTCAGCTGTTAACACCTCTTCTTTCAACTTCCAAAGATAAAAATGCTCCGTTTCTGAATAGTCATAAAGGCTTAAATCATAAGTATCTTTAACTGTTTGGATGGCAACATCCTCAGAAAGCCTATCCGCTTGAAGCCTTTTTTTTGTTAGAACGATGGTTGATTTTAAAGCAACTGCTATGAATTGAGCCATAATTAATTTTATTTTTTTTGACCACTGATTTGAGTGATGCGACTGATTTACGCTGATTTTTTAGTTCCTAATGACCAAAAGAAAATCAGCGTAAATCAGTCGCATCAGTCCAATCAGTGGTCAAATTTAAAACTTCAACCGATTCAAAAAGTCAATATCCGTTGATTTGGTATTTCTAAAAACCATCATCAAAATGGCTAAACCGACCGCTACTTCTGCCGCTGCAACTGCCATGATGAAAAAGACAAACACTTGTCCGCCTGGGTCATTGTGAAAACGGCTGAATGCCACCAAAAGTAAATTCACAGCATTGAGCATCAACTCAACACACATAAAAATGACGATGGCATTGCGACGATACAAAACGCCTGTAACACCAATAGCGAACAAAATGGCACTCAACCATAAGTACCAAACCAAAGGAATACCTGCTATAATATCTTGATTCATATTTATTTATAGTTATTCGTTATTAGTTATTGGTTAGCAGTCGTGGTTAACAAGTAACCCATAACTAATAACCATTTTCCAATAACCAAATTATTGAATTTCACGTTTACCAAAAAAAACCGCACCGACCATACCCGCTAAAAACAAAACGGCAGATACCTCAAACGGCAAAATGTATTGATTATAAAGGACACGTCCTAAATATTCAACCGAACCCAAATCCGCACTGATATTGCCATCGATTTGCATTTTTTCAGCATCGCGCAAAGCGACAATCAAAACCAACATCAACAAACCGCCTGAAATGACTGCGGCTGCTTTACTTAGATTGGATTTGACAGGTTCTGCATCCACATTTAAGTTCATCATCATAATGACATAAAGGAACAAAACCATAATCGCACCTGAATAAACAATAATGTGAACCGCCGCCAAAAACGACGAATCAAGCAAAAAGTAATGTCCCGCTATGGAAAAAAAGGTGACAATGAGTGCCAACGCACTGTAAACAGGGTTGCGCGTGAAAACCACGAAGACAGCACTCGCAATCGCAAGGGCAGAAAGGAAATAAAATAGATACTGCGTTATCATACAAAAATTGGTTATTCGTTAATGGTTATCATCTTCCTCTTTCAAACGGTCTTCCCATGTTTGATTGTGGACGTGAAATTTGTTTGTTTTAAAGTCAGCCACTTCTTTTGTTTGACGTATTGAAACATCAATTGGATTATCTATTGTCTCAACAAGTTTGTCTTTACCATATATCATATTGTTGCGATTGAAGTCAGTATCAACAAGTCGATCAGTCAAAAATATCGCTTCTTTTGGACACGCTTCTTCGCATAATCCGCAAAAAATGCAACGCAACATATTGATTTCATAAATCGAAGCATATTTCTCTTCACGATACAAATGCTCCTCCCCTTTTTTGCGCTCTTCTGCCACCATCGTAATCGCTTCCGCAGGACACGCCACAGCGCACAAGCCACAAGCTGTACAACGTTCTGCCCCCGCTTCGTCTCGTTTCAAAACGTGCCAACCTCTGTAAATAGGCGCAAATTCACGCTTTTGTTCTGGATAGCGAATTGTTGCAGGTTTTTGAAAAGCATGTTTCAAAGTGATTGCCATACCCTTAGCAATCGCGGGTAAATATATCCTTTCAGCTAACGTCATTTCCTTATTGGAAACGAGTTTTGAGCGATTCGTTAATTTCATTTTTCCTTATTTATAATCGAATCTTAAAACACATAGTCACATAGGACACATAGGTTAGTCATTTTTAAAGGAACATAAAAAACTATGTGTCCTATGTGACTATGTGTTTTAAGAAAAAAAAGAACTTTATTGTTAATATTGTTAAAACAAACCCTTAAACCAACCCTCTGAAAAAGCGGTGAAAATGCCTGTCAAAATCAAATTCAAAATAGACAAAGGCAGTAATGTTTTCCAACCCAAATTCATCAATTGGTCATAGCGGAAACGCGGCAATGTCCAACGAACCCACATGAATAAAAAGATGAAAAAGATGATTTTACCCATTAGTAAAACGAAGCCCAAAATGCGAACACCATTTTCTCCGAGCGAAGGTATCAATTCATTCTCAAATGGGAAATGATAACCGCCAAAATATAGTGTCGCCATCAAAGCAGACGATGCAAACATATTGATATACTCCGCAAACAAGTAGAAACCGAGCTTCATCGAAGTAAATTCTGTATGATAACCGCCCACAAGTTCCGATTCTGCTTCTGGTAAATCGAAAGGTGCACGATTACATTCCGCAAAAGCGCAGATGATGAAAATCAAAAAGCCCAAAGGTTGATAGACGAAATTGCAAAAATCAGCATCTTGTTTTTCGACAATAGCATTAACACTTAACGAGCCTGTCGTCATGACGAGTGCTACCAAACTAATACCCATTGCCAATTCGTAAGAAATCATTTGGCTTGATGCGCGCAGTGTGCCCATCAACGAATATTTATTGTTTGATGCCCAACCGCCTATCATAATGCCATAAACGCCTATGGAAACAACGCCAAAAATATAAAGGACACCTATATTAATGTCTGATATTTGAAAATAAAAGGTCGTGCCATCAATTTGTGTCGGACGCGCCCACGGAATGACTACCGAAGAGATATTCGCTACGAACATCGAAATTGAAGGTCCCAAAATGAACAGCCATTTGTTGGCTGCTTCTGGAATAAACTCCTCTTTCATAAACATTTTGCCACCGTCTGCAAGCGGCTGTAACAAGCCAAAAGGTCCCGCACGGTCTGGTCCCACACGGTCTTGCATAATAGCTGCCACTTTACGCTCACCCCACGTTGAATAAGCCGCAATGCCTAATGACACAGCAAAAACAGCTAAGGCAATTAAGCCTTTATAAATCAGTATCGTTGATAACATAAACTATTGATATTCAGTTAATTGTTTCGTTTTTAGACCCCTCAGTATTTTGGCGTAATATGCCAAGAAATACCAATGCCAATTTTATTTTGATGAAAAACACCTAAGCGAATGACATCTGGTTTTATAAAATCATGGAATTCATTTCTATCTTTTTTATGACTCCAATAATTATTACAAATCGTCATTATTTTTTTCAAATTTCTCTTCTTTTGCCAATCAAAATGCTCAAATAACATATATCCTCCGCCTAATCCGAGGACACCTAATAAAGCATTTTGAGACTTATTTTCGCCTTGCGATAAATTATAAGCACCCCAAAAACCCAGCGCAAACAAAGGAATACTGCTCACTTCATAAACCCGATTGGCATTATATTTTTTCCACTCATATTGAGCCAACGGAATAGAAGCCATTAACTCATTCATTTTGCGATGCGTCACGATTTCCGTTGAACTATCGTTATATGTAATGACGATATTGGACTTTTTATTCAGTTTTGAACCATGCTTTGATGAAACTTCTTTCACCACATCTATACGCTCTTCAATTCTAATGGGATAATGTTCACTTTGCGAAAATACCTTAACGAATTGACCCAAAAGTAGAATAAATAAAATAAATAATTTATTTGGCTTCATCTGTTTTCAATTTTAATTATTGAAGATATTTATTTGATTTCACCCTCTCAGTAAGAGGCATTATTTATTATAAAAATCAACTACATGTTGTAAAACGCCCAACAAAAGCGGTAAATCGCTTGTCGTATATATTTTCAAGTCAATATACAAATTAGTATCTTCCAACTTTAAAAATCGCCAACTTGTCCCGTCTGTTACTGCACCATGAATGATTGCTTCGTCATATCCATTCGTCTGATTAAAAATCCGTAAACCCAACATTTGCGCTGTCGCTTGGTCAACGCCACTATTTATCAAACCCAATTTAGATTCTGTCACACATAAAAGTGGATTTTGCGGCTTCCTTGTCCATGGTTTTCTTGCAAAAACAAAATCAAGCTCTCCGTTCAATCCCTTAGATTTATCTGCAACAATTATTTCACCTGAAAAAATCTGTAGAAAGTCATTCAATTTTGCAATTTCAACCAAAACAGGCGCAACTAACTGCTCTGAAACGGCTTTTTCTGTTGACAAAGTTATATATTGAGCATCTGCCAAGTTGCGAAGCAATATATCAGAAGGCTTTACAGGTTCAATCACTTGACCTTTAAATAATTCAGTACCAATCTCTTGAATACCAAATTTTGCCTTCAAATCTTTCATTTTAAAATCACGATAAGCCATTGTTTTTCAATTTTTTATGTGAATAAATACCCCTCAGTAATTGATAAAAAATCAACATTTTCGGGCAATGCCATCTGCGGTACAGCTTGATTATTCGGATTCAAAGCACCCGTTCCCAAAACATGCTTGATACCATCTAATTCAGGATTGACCAAGTGTTTTGCACGCGCCAAAGCCAAACGGGTATCAAATTGAATCAATTTCAAACCGTCCACACCGTCTTCATAATGATTGGCAGAAATGACCGAATGACGGTTGATTTTCGTTGGTCCTTCAATCACCCAATCCGTAATTTCTTTTTTGTGGAAACGGCAATCGTTGCAAATCCAATCCACCACTTCGCCATATTCGTCCTTACGAGCCGTTACCCGCAACACTTCATCACCTTTGAACCACAAACGTGTTTTGCCTGCACATTTTGGACAATCACGGTGTGCATCAACAGGTTTTGTGTACCAAACCCGCGATTTGAAGCGGAAAGTCTTATCTGTCAATGCACCTACTGGACACACATCAATGACGTTTCCTGAAAATTCATTTTCAATTGCGGCATGAATATATGTCGAAATTTCGGCATGGTCGCCACGGTTTATGACACCATGCACACGTCCATCTGTCAATTGTTCCGCCACTTTTACACAACGCCAGCACATAATACAACGATTCATGTTCAATTGAACGAAATCGCCAATATCAATTTTTTCAAACTCCCGACGCTTAAATTCATAGCGCGTATCCATTTTGCCATGCTCATAACCCAAATCCTGCAAATGGCACTCCCCTGCCTGGTCGCAAACAGGACAATCCAAAGGATGATTGATTAACAAAAACTCAACAACACCCGCACGTGCCTCCAAAATCTCTGGACTTGTGATGTTTTCAACCACCATACCATCCATCACCGTTGTGCGGCAAGAAGCCACAGGCTTAGGCATCGGTGTCGGATTCGCTGTCGAACCTTGCGATACTTTCACAATACACGTGCGGCAATACCCACCCGATGTCTTCAATTTTGAATAATAACACATCGCAGGTGGCACAATATCGCCCCCAATCATGCGCGCAGCTTGTAAAATCGTTGTACCTGCTGGCACTTCTATACTTTGTCCGTCAATCGTTACTTTCGGCATATTCTAATTTTTTATATCCAGTACCCCCTCAGTATTTTGGGGCTATTTTTCAATTTTATATAAATTCTAAAACAATAGGTTGCTTTCAGTAAATCAACATCAATAATTTACTATCCAAGTAACAAAACTATCAATTATGGCATAATTCTTAGAATCATCGTCAATAGGTTTAAGTCCATCCAATTTTAACGTAAAAATCTTATTATCAGAAATCCGTTTTACCTTAATAGGAATTGTCATGTAATCCTCTATTTCATCTTCAAGAAACTCAATAATTTCAAATTCATCATCAAGTGACGGATACTTTTTTCTCAATTCTCTGTGTTGAGTTTTACTCCCATATCCAAATTGAAAACGTTCTTCCCAACCAAAATCTCCCATAGACTCTATACCAGCTAAAACACAAGGTTCTTCTAATTCACTTTTAATAAATTCTAAAAAAGTCTTTATCTTTATAGTAGTTACTTTTAAATCCTTAGCCTCTATTACTTTTTTTATAAACGTTTCAACATTTTCAAAAGAAGAAGGATTAGCTTGTACTTTACTTAATGCTTTTAATTTTTCCTCTAACTTAGTATCAACTTGTTTGATTATTTCAATATCTTCTTTATCAAAAATAAAAGTCTCTACATCATATTCTTCATCAATATTCAATTGAATATAAGCTTGTGGCATATTTTTCAAAGTATGCTCATCCCATTTCACTTCAATATTGTATTCCCCTTTAACTTCTTCTGATTCAACAAAAGCAATAATCTTTCCCTGCCATCCTGACAAATCAAACGCTTCTAAATCAGGAATTGAAATACCTGTTTTTACTCTTACTATATCTCCTTTAAAAAGCATTTTAAATTAATTTCGTTCCAAAAGACAATTTATTATTAATATTTTACTCATTACAAAACTTCAAAGTGTACCAATTGTTCTTCCACAACCATATTAAACACTTTATCTGTCACCAATTTAAAAGTCCAAACACCTTCTTTCGGCATTCCCCATATTTCAAATTCGAATTCTCCTAAACGAAACATTTGGTCTGATACAAAATACGGTGGTTTTTCTAAAAATTCACCGACAATGAACTCACCAAATGGCGTTTGATTGTGGGTTTTTATGTTGAAATCGAGTGTCATGTTACCCCTCAGTATTTGAGGTCTATTTTATTGAAAATCAATTAATTATCCTTAATAAAAGTCCTTTTGTATCTAATCCGTTTTTCCCAAACTCTATACAAGCCAAAATATCTTCTTTTTTCAAACGAGGATAAGCATCTAACAAATCTTCAAAAACCCAGCCTGCTGCCAATTTTTCCAAAATCAAATCAACAGGCACTCGTGTTCCCTTTATACAAGGCTTTCCAAACATGATTTCGGAATTGGCTTCTATATGGTTATTGAAGTCTGTCATTTTGAAAGATTTTATATCTAATAGCCATAGGCTGTTTTCTATTTTTATTAAATAATTCTTAATTAAAGTTTTTATATTCCTTAACATGTATTCTCCGTCCTAAAATTTCTTTAATCGAAGTATCATTAAGTACATTCTGAACTGTCTCATATTTATCAAATTCTACAAATGCAAAGCCACGTAGTTTTCCTGAATATCTATCAATAGGAATTATTACTTCAGTTACTTCCCCATATTTTGAAAAGAAATCCTGTAAATCACTTTCTTTAGTCGTATTATCTAAATTGGTAACATATATTTTTGCATAGTCTGATTTGTCAATTTCTTTAACAATATTTTTAGAAGAAACTGGTAATACATTTGGAATACTAATTTTAAAACGTGGAACAGTTTTAAGATTAATATTTTTAACTCTTGCTATATTTTGAGCTTTATTTTTTGTAATGCCATTATCTAATATTTTAAGCTCTTGAAGGCTTTTTACTAATATCCTATAATCCTCAATATTAACTATTCCTACACTTTCCAAAATTTGTTTAGGAGAAACTAATTTACCATCAATACCAAGTCTAACAATCGTTTTTTGCTCTCGACTTAAATTAAAATTGTCAAAGTTGTCAAGCCAAATTTTTTCTTCTTTTGAGTATATGTGTTTGTAATAAAGTGTAACTATAAATGATTTATTAGGCGATTCAATTTTTGGTTCAACTAATTCATTGTCTTTCATTAAATCGTACATTCTTCTAATGCCTTCACCCAATTCTCGAACATACCCAAATTCTCTTAAAGTTCTTCCAATATAACTATTCCTTGTTTGATGTACACCTCTTAATTCTTGTAAATCTTTAATCGTGATAGATGACAATAATTTACCAGGATTTAAAATCTCAAGCCTATCATCAAAAATTCTAATTTCTATTCCACGACCTTCTATAAAGTAATCCCTATGTGTAATAGCATTAATAAGTGCCTCTCTACATGCGGGTTCAGGATAGATTATTTGGGTTTTAAACAGAGCATCTTTTGTAAATCGTGTTTCTGTTAAGTGTGGTCTTAAGGCTTCCCAACTCTCATTAATCAAGCTAAAAATATTACCATTAACTTCTGCTACCTCCTCAACATTAAAATTTTCGCCTGTCTTTTCTTCTGTTCCTCTAACTTTTAATATCCTAACTTGACAGCGTGGATGCCATTTACTAACATTTTTAGCGAATAAAAGTAACGCTGCTTTTCTAAGATTAAATTTTTCATTTCCATATTCAGCGAGATCAAGAAATTGAAGAAATTTCTCAGGAGAAATTGATTTAGAAATTTGTTGAGCTACTTCCCGTACAAGTGATAAATCCAAATCACTAACATTAGCCATGGGAATAAACTGACTATCATATTCACGAGAAGTCTGTTCATCTCTTTCAAAACGTATTTTGTCAGGTGCTGTAGGAACAGACTCCATATCTTTCCTTTGAAAACACTCGCCTTTCGATGTTACATGAACATACTTCGAACCTTTACTAACTGAAAAATAAGCAACTTTTAAACCATTATAATCAATTAACATAGCCTTCCGTATTGGCAAAGGCGCATCTTTATTAACATAACTTTCAGGAGCTTTTAATATTAATTTTGTTTTTTCTTCATTAAAAGGTAATCCTGTTACAGTATTATTATCCTCAATCCCTACAAATAACTCACCACCATCAGCATTAGCAAAAGCGACCAATGTTTTAGAAATATCATTACCAATTTCTTTGATATCACGCGAAGTCTTTACTCCAGGGCGACCCTCTAAAGCAGATTTGAACTCTCGATAGTGACTTTCACCTAATTCAAGAGCTATTTCAATTCTTTCTTTTAATCTTAACAATTCGAGTTCCATTTTGCCTTTTTTTAAATTTATGCAAATACTTCTCCTCCATTCAACCTAAAATAATGCTTCACATCCTCCGTCGGATTCCGAATAAACTCCTCAAACTCAGACCTAAAATGACGAATCGCTGCCGCAACGGGCCAAGCCGCCGCTTCTCCCAACGGACAAATCGTTTTGCCTTCAATTTTCGATTGAATATCCCATAACAAATCAATATCTTGCACCGTCCCTTGACCCCTCAGTATTTTGCGGAGAATTTTCTCCATCCAACCCGTTCCTTCGCGGCAAGGGGAACATTGACCACAACTTTCGTGGTGATAAAAACGCGTAAATGTAAAGAGATTTTTGACAATACTCGTTGATTCATCCATAACGATAAAGCCGCCTGAACCCAACATCGTACCAGTCAAAAAACCACCGTCGCCCAAACTTTCGTAGGTCATCAAACGCGGTTCGCCTTTGGCAGTCGTCAAAATCAATTCCGCAGGTAAAATCGGCACCGACGAACCACCCGCCACAACGGCTTTCAGTTTGCGTCCGCCTTTGATACCGCCACAATATTCATCGCTGTATATAAATTCCTCTACGGGAACACCCAATTCTATCTCATAAACACCAGGCTTATTGATGTGTCCACTTGCCGAAATCAACTTCGTACCTGTCGAGCGACCAATGCCAATTTTAGCATATTCCTCGCCACCCATCAAAATAATCGGCACAATAGCCGCAATCGTTTCTACATTATTTACCACTGTCGGACAGCCATACAATCCTGCAATCGCTGGAAAAGGCGGCTTGATACGTGGATTTCCCCGTTTGCCTTCAAGCGATTCCAACAAAGCCGTTTCTTCGCCACAGATATACGCACCTGCACCGATTTGCATATAACAATCGTGGTCAAAACCAGTACCCAAAATATTTTTACCCAACCAACCCGCAGCATAAGCCTCTTTCAAGGCACGCTCCATGATTTTATAGACGTAAGCATATTCGCCACGTATATATATGTATGATTTTTTTGCACCCAAAGCAAAAGACGAAGCAATCATACCTTCAATGAGCAAATGCGGAATCTTCTCCATCAAATAACGGTCTTTGAAAGTACCCGGCTCCGATTCATCGGCATTGCACACGAGATAACGTGGCACACCTTCTGGCTTCGCCAAAAATGACCATTTCAAACCCGTCGGGAAACCCGCACCACCCCGTCCACGCAGACCTGATTTTTTAACTTCATCTACAATTTGTGCATCGGTCATTTCTTTCAAAGCCTTTTCAACCGCTTTGTAACCACCTTCACGACGATAGACTTCGTAACTTTGTATGCCTTCAACGTGAACTTTATCTAATAATAATTTCTTGCCCATATATTTTAAAATCGTTGATTTTCAATGTTTTATATGCCCCTCAGTATTTTCTTATTTATAGTCCAATTCTTCAGGCCGAGACACCACAGTTGCTTTAAATCTCGGAAAATTCAGCAAGGCATATCTAAAACCTTTATCAATTGCAATTGCATATTTTCTATTTGAAAGCAAAACAATTGGAATATGGTTTCTGTCCTTGCCTAATCGTTTCAAATTAAGTTCTGTTTCTAATGTTTTAGTAAAATGCTTTTTTTGAAACTCCTTAATCTGCTGGTTACTGAAAAAATTAATTCGACCTTGTTCCGTCAATAAATTTACAATAGCTTGAATACCTGTTAGTTCAGTACACTCATACGACGATTTCATATATTCGTCATGCAAAAGTTTATTTGAAAGAACTAAAAAAGCACAATCTACTTTTTCAGGGTCTTCATCTTCGTCATATTTCATTAACCACTGAATCAATATTTTGTACTCTGTATCCATTGGATTCGCAAAGTTCTTAGCGATGTTATTGTCAATAAAAATATCTTTCATTCAGCAAAGGCATTTAGAGCGATGTCCATTGTGTCGGTCATATAGGTTTTAAAATAATTTTTAGGCGCGTTTTTAATCGCACCGTTTTTCTTAAAATCTATATCGTACACATCGGTATCGTCGCCCTTATTTTCCATAAAATAGATTTTAACATCTTCCTTTTTTAATTCTCCTTTCACAATTGCTAATCTAATTCGGTTTAAAAAATACTCGCTATGCGTTTCAATAACATAGTTTTTTTCTGAATTATTGATTTGATTGACAATATAATCACCAAATTTAGCTTGTACTGACGGATGTAAATGTATTTCTGGTTCAGCTAAAAATAAAGTTGAGTCATCGGATAATTGTAAATCTGCTACAATAATTGGTAAAAATTGACTAATACCATATCCTACATTACTTAAAGATGTAGTAAGTCCGCTTGTGACTGATTTTACTAAAATTTCAAATCTCCCACCACTCAACCGCTTTGGTTTTATATCTTTAATCAAGTTGAGATTAATCATAATTTTCAATAAATCTTTTAATTCCGAAGAATTATTGTTTTTCCATTCCACAATCTGATCTAAATATCCACCTCCGTCCTTATCTATTTTAAAATCATTTTTATTTTTTTCAAAGTACGTTCTTTCAGGGGACTGTCTAAAAGCTCCAATAAAATTAATATCTTCAATGTCTATCAAACTCGTGGGTTCTAAAAACAAAATACTAATAAAATGCTTAAACAAAATTGAGTCACTTTGGAGTGCATAGGTTCTAGGAATACTTTTTAAGGTAAAATTTTTAATACTTAAAACTTCATCGTCACCAACTACATAATCAATCTCCTGTTGTTTAGAGAAAGCGATTAATTTTTCTTTAAAGGCTGTTAAGTTATAATTGGGATTTCCTTTAAATCTTTTCAAATCAATATCAATGCGATTAAAATTTATATTTGGTAAACTCAATCCTCTTTCCCAAGTTATATTATACAATTTTATCCAATTCTCACCTTTCAAAGTTAATCCAACTAATTGAGGCAAACGATTTTTCTTATTTTCGTGCCAGGATGTCTCAATATTTATTATATTATTTTGAAAATTAATACCAAAATTTAAACGAATAATATTGTTTGGGTTGTGAAAATTTGAAATCTCTTTAAAATCTCCCATATTAACAAACCTACCATTTGGAGAAAATAGTAAAGGAAAATATTCTGACTGAAAAGCTCCCAAAATTGCATGGATAACAGTGCTTTTCCCACTACTATTAGCCCCTGTCAGAACAGTCAACCGTCCAAAGTCAAACGTTTGTTCACGTTTGAAGCATTTGAAATTTTCTATGGTCAATTGTTCTATCTTCATTTTTTCAAAAATTTATACCCCCTCAGTAAAAAAGAGATATTTTACTTTTTTTTATCTCGATTCCACCATTCTTTGCCCAAAGTCTTTTCGCCCTCCGTCGCAGCGGCTTGTAACATTCTCATAAAACTATTTTCGTCCGCAAACTCATTATAAGTTGCTTTTTCTAAACTATCAATAGGCAAACCGTTTATTTGCAAAAAGGTACGAATCCAACCCACTAAATCTTCCGAATTGAAGTCTCGTGTTTTCAAATAAAGTGAACCGCCGCACTGTAAATAATCTTCATGCCCTTTCGGTTTCCAATCCGTTTGGAAGAAATAATCTTTGTCTTTCAAATCTTCAAAATAGACTTTAAAAATCTTTTTACTTTCTTCTTTTGTCAACTTTTCTTTTCTGTCTATAAACCATTCAATGGCATAGACATCAAAAATCGTCATATTTCCAGCCATAAACTCGCCATCTTCGTCTTTTTTAGTTGGACGAAAATAAATTCTCTTATTTATGGCTTGACCATCTTTATCCCATTTGTCTTCAAAAAAATAAATCCAATTCATGTTTGTTGTATGTTTAGTTTTAAAATATACCCCCTCAGTATATTAGGTCAAAATTACCTATAAATACCCACTATGTTTCACTGAATATTCCTTCTTAAAATCCTCCAACAAAACATCCACCTTTTCCAAAGTCAAAAATTCATGGAATTTATCGCCTACTTGCAACATCGGTGCATAACCACACGCGCCCAAACATTCCACCGTTTTCAAAGTAAATTGACCATCAGGCGTTGTTTGACCGACTCGGATGCCCAATTTTGCTTCGATATGACGCACCACATCTTCTGCACCCATCAACCAACAGCTTGATGTTTGACACACTTCAATCAAGCAACGTCCAACAGGTTTTAAGTTAAACATCGAATAAAAAGAGGCGACTTCAAAGGCTTCAATCGCTTGAATATTCAATAAAGAAGCGACATACTCCATGGCTTCGGGGCTTAACCAACCGTCAAATTCGACTTGTGCTAAGTGTAAAAGCGGAATTAAAGCCGATTTTTGCTTACCTTCTGGATAGCGGCTGATGATTTCTTGCGCCTGTGCCAATGTCGCATCTGAAAACTGATATGTTTGAACTGCAGTCATAATTTTAAAATGAAAAGTGAAAAACGAAAAGTGAAAAATCATTGAAAAGTGATGCTATTTTTCACTTTTCATTTTTAATTTTTCATTTATCCGCCATGTATTTTTTATAATCTTCAAATGCTTGTTTTACAATCTCTAACGCTGTTTCTCTGTCTAAAAACTCTTCGACGATGACTTCTTTATTTTCTAATTTTTTATAATCTTCAAAGAAATTACGCATCTCTTTCAAAAAGTGTTCGGGTAATTCTGAAATGTCGTTGATGTGCGAAACGCTGATGTCGTCGGCAGCGACAGCGATGATTTTATCGTCTGCTTCGCCCTGGTCAATCATACGCATAACGCCAATGACCTTTGCATTGACTTCACATAATGAACGAATTTCAATTTGCGAAATAACCAAAATATCCAATGGGTCATGGTCGTCGCAATAGCTACGTGGTATAAAACCATAGTTTTCAGGATAATACATAGCAGAATAAATAACCCTATCTAGACGCAAACGTCCTGTTTCTTTATTCAATTCGTATTTAGCCCGTGTACCTTTTGGAATCTCAATGATGGCTGTGACCACATTTGGCGCATCGTCACCAACAGGTGTATGATGCCACGGATTGAAATGTACTACTGTTTTATCGTTCATTATTTAAAGTTGTTAGTTTAGATTTAGACCCCTTAGTATTTTTTAAGAAAACAAAAAAACTGCTTTATTTTTTATGGATTAAATTCATTTTTTGAAACCAATTGTAAGCCTTTTGGAAACCTTCTTCAAAACTCGTTTCCGCTTCAAAGCCCAATTCATTTTTTGCTTTTGTGCCATCCAAATGTTGACCCGAACCCATAATCGCTATCGAAGTCGCTGACAAAGTGGGTATTCTCTTAAATAAGGTGTATTGAAAACCTTGAACTTTTGAGACCATTTTTGCCGTAACCAAAGGAATTTGCTTCGTTTTCAAATCCACTTTTGCCACTTTTGCTATGGTTTCAAGGATTTCAGTCATATTCGTATTCTTTCCAGTCAACAAATAACGTTCTCCTTTTCGCCCTTTTTCAACAGCTAATAACAAACCACGTCCAGCATCACCTGCATAAATCACATTGCGATTGCCTTCTACATATTGTGGCATATTATTACGAGCAACCCTGACGATAAAAGTGCCTGTCGAAGGCGCAAAATCGTATTCGCCAAAAGTCATGCTTGGAATACCGACGACAACACCCGCTTCTCGCGCCATTTTGTCCATCAACCATTTGACTTGAACATAAGGCGTTTTGTTTTTAGGTGCTTTATCGAATATCAAATCCTCGTTTCCCAAACCATTTGCCGCTTTTGGCAAAGCTATTGAGCCACCGAGATAAAGTAGTTTTTTAATACTATTGCGTTCACCTGCTTCAATGAAATTTTCCATTTGAGCTTGGGCAGTACGCATTTCACTCTTCAATGGCAGCGGTAAAGTCGGATAATACGCCCCACAATTGAGCAAAAAGTCCAACTCTTTTGTCGCTTCCACTAAACTGTCACTGTCGTTCAAATCTCCAATTCGGCTTTCAAAAGTCAAATCTTTGATTTTATCCAAATTTGAGCCTTGCCGATGAATCACGGCTAATTCATGTCCCGCATCTAAAACAGCCTTTGCTGTGTGATGACCTAACATGCCTGTTGCGCCTATGATTCCTATTTTCATTATTTTTTTTTGTTAACACATAGTCACATAGCACACATAGTTTTTTTATTTTATAAAACAAAACTATGTATGCGATGTGACTATGTGTTAAAAATTAATTCTAAGCATCTAACTCACCTGCAATTACATTCATCGAAGACAAAATGATAATCGCATCGGACAACATCGCACCCCTAATCATCTCCGTATAAGCCTGATAATAAATGAAACACGGACGACGGAAATGCAACCTTGCAGGTGCACGACCTCCATCTGAAACCAAATAAAATCCTAATTCACCATTACCTCCTTCAACAGCATGATAAACTTCTCCTTTCGGTATTTCCGTTTCACCCATGACGATTTTGAAATGATAAATCAATGCCTCCATTTGAGAATATACTTGCTCCTTTGGCGGATGGAAAAACTCAGGCAAATCGGCATGGAACGGACCATCAGGCATATTCTTAATCGCTTGTTCGATGATACGCATTGATTGCCACATTTCTTCCATGCGAACCATGTAACGGTCAAAAGTATCACCTGAAACACCTACGGGAATATCAAATTCAAAGTCTTGATAACTTGAATAAGGATTTGCGACACGTACATCGTAATCAACACCTGCCGCACGTAGGTTTGGACCGGTAAAACCATAGTTCAAAGCACGTTCTGCTGAAATACCACCTACGTTAATCACCCTATCCATAAAAATACGGTTGCGGGTAACGAGTTTGTCGAATTCTTTCAAAGCCTTTGGGAACTCCTTCATAAAATAATGAAGCGTATCCCAAGCCTTTTTAGAGAAATCACGTTCGATGCCGCCAATACGACCAATATTTGTCGTCAAACGGGCGCCGCAAATTTCTTCAAAAACCTCATAAATCACTTCACGCCACTTGAATAGATGAAGAAAGCCTGTCATCGCACCTGTATCAACAGCAATAACCGTATCGCAAACTATGTGGTCTGAAATACGGCTCAATTCCATGATGATAACGCGTAGGTATTCCGCCCGTTTTGGAATCTCAACACCAATCAGTTTCTCAACCGTCATGTGCCAACCCATATTATTAATAGGTGACGAACAGTAGTTCATCCTATCAGTCAATGTTGTGATTTGATTGTAAGGACGACGTTCCGCAATTTTCTCAAATGCACGATGGATATAACCAACTGTGGATTCTGAATCCACAATCATTTCACCATCCATTTTCAGAACATTCTGAAAAATACCATGTGTTGCAGGGTGCGTTGGACCCAAATTGAGTATTTGATACTCTTTCTCTTCAAAATTTCCGCCGTTTGGCTGAACGTTTATGAGTTCGTTCATTTTTATTATAAATCTTTTAAAATCAATATTTTATGAGAAGCAAAAACGCCTAAATCAATTAAGTTTTCGCTGTCTTGTTCCTTGTTCATCAATTACACTAAAATGATTTTCAATGATTAATCCATTATCAATTCTTTCCATTAGAATTTGAGCTGCTGCTTGTGGGTTATCGCCTTTCAATCTAAAATAAACAACTGCTGGTGGCGGTTGCATTTTATATTTAAAAATCAATTCTCCATAATCTCTATCAAATGTTAGAATTATCAACTGTTCATTAACAGCGATTCGCAAAACTTCTTCATCACTTATGCCGAAATTATCTTCGGCTATACTTTTAACCTCAAATCCAAGTTTTCTCAAAATTTTCATACTTGGAAATGGGAAGTTTTCATTTGCTAAAAAACGCATGATTTAAGCTGCTTTTAAAGGTAATGGAAAGTATAATTCCTCGCTTAAACAATCTTTTAAATAAGAAAAAATAGCTTTGATATTTTCATCTGTTAACCTTGGATAACTTTCCAAAATCATTTCTTTTGTCCAACCAATTTCAAATAATTCTAAAATAAGCTCAACCGAAAGACGCGTGCCTTTGATAGTTGGCTTACCCAATAAAACAGTTGGGTCTGAATGTATGTGTTCTCGCCAATTCATTTCTTTGATTTTAAAAATTTAAAAATGTACCCCCCTCAGTAAAAATCCTATTTTTAACGAGGACCATCCTTCAAAATCTTCTTCAATGTCTTTACTCTGTCTGCCGTTATTTCCGTCATAAAAGAGCTGCGTTCCAAAGGGTAAATGCTACCATAATAGGTATTGCCTTGCATAAATTGAGGCATATACCGCTTAAATTCGGCATCACGGAAGTCAATCCATCTGTGTTGTGCCGCTTTCATGTAATCAATAAACAATGTATCTTTTGCATATTTTTTTCTAATTTGCAGATACACAACGTTTAATTCTTTATCCACTTTGGCATAATCAGCCGCAGCCGTTGCATTCATTTGTGCTTGTGTTTGACTGAAAACAGTCATTGGCAAAACGAATAGTGCTAAAAAAAGTAATTTCTTCATAATCTATCTGGCTTTTAAAAGGTGAATGAATGTAAAATTAGTGAATGATGAATTATAAATGATGAATTTACATGACCTTGATTGTAAATTGATTGTAAAATCAAGTTTGTCAATTAATATTTTCATTGTTCCTTAATAAGATTTACTAAATTTTAAAAATTTAGTAAATCCCACTATTATCCTAATAAGTACGTAAATGAAAATAAAGAGAAAATTGAATTCTGTGCTGATATTTGATAATCAACGCTTTACGTCCATTTATCATTTATCATTCATCATTATTTAATTAACGTCCAAAAAACGAATTATCCTTATCCTCTCTACTGGCATCTTCCAATTGATATTGCTTACGCATCGGGTGATAATTCATTTCGTCCATATTCAAAATGCGTTTCAAGTTTGGATGCCCTTCGAAAATAACACCGTAAAAATCGAACTCCTGTCTTTCCATCCAATTAGCTGTTGCAAAGACCGTTGTGACCGTTCTTACTGAGGGGTCTTCCGTTGGCAAAAATGTTTTGATGCGAATACGTGTATTCTCTGGCAAATTATGCAATTGATACATAACAACAAACTCCGCCCCTTTATCCTCTGGATGATGCGATGCAGCCAATGTTGTTAAAAACTGAAAAGACAAATCTGCATCATTATATAGGTATTCGACAACATCGGCAAGAATGTCTCTTTTGACCACAAAAACAGGAAAATCGTAGTCAATTGTTGAAGAAACCAAACCATCCGCAAAACGTTGTTGCAGCTTCTCCTCAACTTTTGCTTTGAGTTCTTCGACGGCAGGCGTGAGGTATTTCAAATGAGGGTCTTTTATATTCGCGTGCATATTTTTATTAATTATTGCTGATTGTTTATTGATTATTGCTCCTTATTCAATACCATAGTTGGACAACATGGCTGCATATTCAGGTGAATCACGACGGCGAAGGCTTTCACCACCTGCTAATTCTTGAATTTTCATAATGCCTTCCAACAACTGTTCTGGACGTGGCGGACAGCCTGGCACATAAACATCAACAGGAATGATGCGGTCAATGCCTTGTAAAACAGAATAAGTATCGAAAATACCGCCTGAACTGGCGCAAGCACCCATCGAAATCACCCATTTAGGTTCAGACATTTGCTCATAAACTTGACGTAAAACGGGCCCTAATTTCTTCGATATCGTTCCCGCTACAATCAATAAATCAGCTTGACGAGGTGAGAAACTCAAACGTTCCATGCCGAAACGCGACAAATCGTAGGTTGCTGCCATGGTAGCCATAAATTCAATGCCACAACAAGAAGTGGCGAAAGGAAGCGGCCATAAAGAGTTTTTACGAGCCAAACCGACGGCTGCATCAAGGTTAGTTGCCATAAAAGCTTGTCCTTGATAGCTCGGTGGCATATTTTCAGGTCGAATATCAATAGCTGTAGTTGCCATAATTTTTTAGATTTTTAGATTTTAGATATTAAGATGCCTATTTTTTTCAAGCTTAAAATCTTGATTCTCAATATCTTAAAGTCTCGAATTTATTTATCCCAATCCAATGCGCCTTTTTTCACGATATAAAAAAAGCCAACAAGGAAGATTGCGAGAAATGTAAACATCTCCATTAAACCAAACAGCCCCAACTTCTTAAAGTTCACTGCCCAAGGGTACATAAAAATGACCTCGACATCGAACAAGACGAATAAAACAGCGACGAGAAAGTATTTGATGGAAAAAGGTGTCCGCGCATTGCCTTGCGACTCGATGCCACACTCAAAAGATTGTGCTTTGACTTTTGATTTCTTGTGCGGCCCTAATATATGTGTCGCTACCATCGTCGTGACAATAAAGCCAAGAGAGACGAGCATCATAATGAGTACGGGTAAATAGGTCGTTATGCCTTGTTCTTGCATGATTTGATTGATTTAGTCTATCAAGGGGCAAATGTAAAACTTCATTGTCTTTTAGTGAAATCTTAAAGGTGTAAATCTCTTTTTTGTTGAATCTAATTTTGTGAAAGAGCCTTTTTTAGTGCAAAATACTGAGGGGTTATTTTAATATCATTAGATAACACATTGATTTCTAGTTCATTGCATCGAGAGTGTCTGTTATGTAAATCCGTTCTAAATTAATTGTTTTCGTCATTTTGTTAGGCGCAGACGTTTTTAAAGACCTACAACATCTCTGAGACCCCAACATCGCCCCTTCAAATCTTTTTTACGCCTATCATTCTTTTTTCTCCGACAGCTTTCTGATGGCTGCCACATCTCGTTTTAGCGATTTGTATCACTCCCGTATTAGATGTTTCAAACAATCAGGCACTTTTATTTGGGGATTTTTTGAAAAATCAAGAGATCCACTATCTTTAAATACACAAAATGAAGCGGGCAGACTCGTGAGTTGATTGTCACGCAAATTCAAAGATTGCAGAGCAGTCAATTTGCTCCAAAACTCGGGCAAGCTTTTGAGTTGATTACCAGACAAATTCAAATATAGCAGTGCAGTCAATTGGCTCAATGGCTCAGACAAATTTGTGAGTTTATTTTCACTCAAATTTAAATCTTGCAGAGCGGTCAATTGGCTAAAAAACTTGGGCAGCTTTGTAAGTTGAATTCTACTCAAATCTAAAGTTTGCAGCGCAGTCAATTGGCTAAAAGATTTGGGCAGGCTTGTGAGCTTAGTACCAGACAAATCCAAATTTTTCAGAGCGGTCAATTTGCCAAAAGACTCGGGCAGGCTTGTGAGTTGATTTTTACTCAAATCCAAATCTTGCAGAGCAGTCAATTGACTAAAAGATTTGGGTAGGCTTGTGAGCTTAGTACCAGACAAATCCAAAGTTTTCAGAGCGGTCAATTTGCCAAAAGACTCGGGCAGACTTGTCAGTTTATTATCTTTCAAACCCAAATCTTGCAGAGCGGTCAATTTGCTCAATGACGCGGGTAGGCTTGTGAGTTGATTCCCAGTCAAATCTAAAGTTTGCAGAGCGGTCAATTTGCCAAAAGATTCGGGCAGGATTTCGAGTTGATTTCGAGACAAACCCAAATCTTGCAGAGCGGTCAATTTGCCAAAAGACACGGGCAGGCTTGCGAGTTGATTTCGAGACAACTTCAAAGTTTGCAAAGCAGACAATTGGCTAAAAGACTCGGGCAGAATTGTGAGCTTGTTACTACTCAAATTCAAAGTTTGCAAAGCAGACAATTGGCTAAATGACTCAGGCAAGCTTTTGAATTCGTTTCTAGCCAAATTTAAAGTTTTCAGTGCGGTCAAATGGCTAAACAACTTGGGCAGGCTTGCGAGCTGATTTTCACGCAAATCCAAATCTTTCAGAGTGTCTAAATAGACCCTTTTATTACTCAAATCCAAAGTTTGCAAAGCAGACAATTGGCTAAATGACTCGGGCAGAATTGTGAGCTTGTTACTACTCAAATTTAAAATTTGCAAAGCAGACAATTTACCAAAATGCTCGGGCAGAATTGTGAGCTTGTTACTACTCAAATTTAAAGTTTGCAAAGCAGACAATTTACCAAAATGCTCGGGCAGGCTTGAGAGTTGATTAGAACGCAAATCCAAATCTTGCAGTGCGGTCAATTGGCTAAAAGACTCGGGCAGAATTGTGAGCTTGTTACTACTCAAATTCAAAGTTTGCAAAGCAGACAATTTACCAAAATGCTCGGGCAGGCTTGTGAGTTGATTCGAAGCCAAATCCAAATCTTGCAGAGCGGTCAATTGGCTAAAAGACTCGGGTAGGCTTGTGAGTTGATTCCAAGTCAAATCTAAAGTTTGCAAAGCAGTCAATTTACCAAAATGCTCTGGCAGGCTTGTGAGTTGATTCGAAGTCAAATCTAAAGTTTGCAAAGCAGTCAATTTACTCAATGACTCGGGCAGACTTTTCAGTTCATTATGTCCCAAATCCAAAGTTTGCAGCGCGGACAATTGGCTCAACGACTCGGGGATTTGATTAAGGTAATTAACACTCAATTCCAAATATTGCAGCGCGGACAATTCTGCGATGCTATCAGAAATAGCTATGCTGTTACCTCCAAGAAGCAATACTTTCAATTGTTTTTGCTCAAATACTTCGGAGGGAATAGCTTTAAGATATTGATTTCTCAAATCCAAGGCGGTTATACTTGAATCCAATTGATTATGATTAACATCTGTTGCTAATTTGTATTCCTGTCCAAGTGTATCAATCAAATAATAAATATACTCTAGTTGCACTTTGGCAAAACCTGTCTCATCAAAAGGCGAGGCTTCTTTGTATTTAAAATCAATTTTTGTATTGAGTTCTTTGTCAATAAAACCATACAGTCCTTTTTCTTTATCATAAGCCAAACCAAACCTATCTTTATAAAAGCAAATCTTAGCTATTGCGGCGGTTGCTTTTTTCTCTGCAGCGAAGGCTTTCTTTTTTGCTTCATTTGCTTGAAGATAAAACATGACCGCCACAACCATACCAATCAAAGCCGCGATTGTAATACCCATCAAAACCCGCCGCCGTGTCCGTTCTATCCTTTGCAAATAGTCAACTTGCTCACGGCTTTTGTTTATCAACTCCGATATTTGCGCCTCATAGTTGGGCAAACGAGTCAATCGGTCTTCATAAATAGCGACTTTACTCAAATCCAATTCATTGAGTAAGCGTTGAGTAGGTTTGTTGTCACGCACCCATGCCTCGTGTCCCAATTGCAACTGCCGCGCAAAGGCTTTGAATTCCTTGTCTTCTGCTGACCGCAATTCGTGGATTTGTTTCGCCACCACATCATGCACAGGTTCGTAACGCTCGACATCGTCTTCATCGGCACGAAGCAGTTTGCCTTCGCTGAAATAATTGAGCGCAGCTTTCACTTTCTCTCGCTCCGTATTCAAGACTTTTGACAGGTCATCTGCCTTGCGCGACTGCTTTGTGCCTTCGTCTGTTGCAAATTCATCGAGCATACGCGCCGCAAAATCATTGGGCAAACCCAGCGTTTTGAAAAACGTTTGCGCTGCTTCCAATTGCGATTCAATAAACCGTTTTAAGACATTGCCCAAGGCACCAACTGCATTCACGACCCCCTCAGTAAAAAACGGTTTACCGAGTGTTTTCATAGCATTTTCATACAAATAATGCAAATACACTTGCAAATAAGGCAAATGAGCAGCTTGTTTGCCTTCTTTGACTTTATGCAATATTTGAGCAGCCGTCTCTTTTCCTTGTTCCAATTGAACACCGCCCACGGCACACATTTGAACAACCACATCAGTGACAGTCGCATCTTTCATCGGTTCAACGCGGAAACGTTTGTCAAAAAGCGTTGGCACAACAGGTTCATAATCATACAAATGCCCGATGTATTCCTCACGCATGGACAAAATGATTTTGCAAGGCAAAGGCTTATCCAGTAGTTTTTGTATATCCTTAAAAAATTGTAACCGCTCCTCATGCGTACCAAGCGTAAAGATTTCTTCAAATTGGTCAAACACCAAGTAAATCGGAATCCAACGAATTTCGTGTAGTTCATTGATTGCTGCGCCAAGGTCAGTCACCTCCGTTTGGTCTATCAAACGCCCCAATTCATGTTGAAAAGAAGCATTGATATTGTCTTTACGACGTATTGATACGCGATACCAATCAGTCGTTTTAAACACTTTGGGCAAACCTGCATTGATTAAACTCGTTTTACCTGTTCCCGAAGATCCATAAATGACGACTAAGCGGGTTTGTTGCAACAAACTGTATAAAGCGTAAATTTCTGGATCACGTCCAAAAAAAATATTTTTGTCATTTGAACTGTATGGCTCAAAGAGCTTAAACGGCGATTGGTGAATCGCAGCCGTTTTTTGTGCAATTGTCGTTGTTCCCATCCGTTTATTGTTTTAAGAAAGCATTTTTAAATTCCGTTAAATACATTCTGAATTCTCCTGCATTTGCCATCAAATGGTTTGTTTGATTGGCAAAATCGGCTGTTTCACCGATATGGAAGAGGTTGACGTGATTTTGCGTTTCGTCAAACTGCCAAATCTTACTTGGGTTTTGGACAGAGGCAAAATGATATTGTTTTTTGCCCAAAGCATCTGGAAAATAGCCTGTAAAAAGGTATAAATCCACTTCGCTGTTTGCCTTTTCAGTAAACACATTGCGGTCAATGACAAAAGGGAACAGATTCATGGTGTTCTCAATGTCTATCAAGGCATCGAGGTCACTTTCATCGGATTTGTAGCAAAGGATGGATTTATTTTCCAACATTTTATTGCCAAATATCGAAGTCGGGTCAGATTCTGTCACCATCAATTTGGAGACAACATTGCCGTACTCCGTATCAACATGACGGAAATTCACGACATTTATAGCCCTAACTGAAGCCATAAAATAGGCGGTAACATGTTTCAAAGCTTGAAAAGCAGTAATCAAATACTGTTGTGCCACGAAGCAACTTTCAAGGGACTCGTCCTCATTAAGGCGTATCCGTTGCCCAAAATGGCGTTTTTGCTGATAAAAGTAATTGCTGGCTTGTTCAAAATCGGGCGAACTGAAGTAAGTCATCATCCCCTCAGTATCTGAATCAGAATACGGGCTGGCAATAGCCGCTTTTTTCAACCAAACCAACAAACGGCTTATCAAATCTTTATAAGTAAAAGGAGATTCTTGCAAACGGTCTTTCAACCAAAAACCCAATATCTCTTCAAAATCTGTAGGCGGATTTTTCAACGCCTTTTCTTGGTCTTGCCATATCTGTGCTATCAAAACCGAAGCGGTGTGGTGCAACAGCGTTTCAAAAAGAAAAACATAATCGTAGAGCAATTCACGATAATATTCACTCGACTTGTCATCTGGTTCAGCCGTAATTTGACGAATACGCACACCCAACGTATAAGACAAGGTTTTCAGCAACTCTGAAATCTTTTTGCCATTGGCAATATTACCACGCCGCATATTGTCCGCCAATTTTTTTATTGGTTTGAAATGAGGGCTGTCCACCGCTTCCAACGCATAAATCATATTATCCAAAAAGATGGTGTGATTGACCCCCTCAGTATCAACGACCATTTTGGCAGAAAATGGCAAGGTGTAATTGGTGTCTTCCAATCCTTCACGTATATATAGACCCCAATCAAAACTGTCCGTTTTGATATCGGTAGCACGCCCAATGCCCCGTTCATTCGTAAAAGCAATAGCTTTTTGTTGGAATTTAGCGTCTTTGACCACTTCCTCAAAAGACTCACGCACAGGGCGACCTAATGACAAGTATTGATAAAATTGCGTTGCCACCCATACCGCTTTGTTGTCTTCAATCGGTCTTTGCGTAGCAATAACAAACGGAATATTCGCCGCATGGAAATATTCAACTTGTCCTTTTGACGCACAACCATTGATAAAAACCAATTTAAGCGTACCCAAAGACTTTAGTTTTTCGGTCAATGCTTGCGCATCGGCATCCACATCATTCAAACGCAGCGATGCACCATTCGCATGACCTGCGTAATGAATAACTTCAACCTCACGGTTCGGCATATTGAGTTCTTTGATGATATCCGCTGTCGTGGTTTCTGGAAGCAGAACGACTTCGTAATTTTTTCGAGACGCTGCGTTGAGTAGAAACTGAATGTCTTTCCCTTCACGGGCAAGCATTTGGAGTCTGTCCTCGGGGTCGTTGGCAGTAATAATGAGAATGTTTTTCATTTTGTAGAGTTAAATGATTCCTTGACAGGAATAGTGTTTCGTCAAAATACTGAGGGGTGTATCGTCAAAACCTTAAAACTATCAGAGAAAGAGGTAAATATTAGGTAAAACCATGTCTTTGGCAAATATAATAATTTGTTAAACAAAAATGAACATATATTAAAATAGATTTCAGAACAATTGCTTAATTATTATTTTATTTTAAAGATATTATATATGCAATACACCTATTTAAAACAAAATAATCACTTCACATTTCTCATTACAACTTCAGACCTAAATCATCCTTAAGTGCGTTTCCTTTCTAATTTTATTACATTATAATACTATCCATTCAAGACGATAAAGACCGTTGAATCTTTAGGTGTAAACCCGATTGTATTTGTCCTATAAATACAAGCATTCGTCCTAAACATGCACCTGTTTATCCTAGGTAAAGTCGTTGATTTGAAGGCAACTGGCGGCGGTTTTTATATGCAACAAGGCTTTACACTCGGCAAAGGTTGGTCTACAGAAGTGGATGGTTTTATGAACTTCGGCGGTTTATGGGGCAATTTTGTGAGTAGAAACCGAGGCATGTTGAATGTCGGTGTCAGCAAAAATTCTGGGATGGCGATGGTCAAGTAAAACTTACATTCAGCGATGTTTTAGGCACAGCAAAATGGCAGGCCTATACGGAGTTGGGCACACTGTTCATGGATGCTTCTGGCACTTGGGAAGGGCAACAACTACGTGTGAATTTCACTTACCGTTTTGGCAATAAAAACGTTCAAGGTGCAAGAAAACGCAAAACAGGTTTGGAAGACTAGAAGAATCGGGTGAAATCTGGTAAGTAGGCAAAGGGCAATAAGCAAAAGGCAAAGGGTTCATAATTTATTTAAATTCAATGACTTATAAAAAATAGTTTTCCCGATTATTTAAGGGGAACTACTTAAAAGGTAAATTACTTTTTTTTGACGAAAGTTTGTTATAACGGCGTTTGACTTCGATAGTCAAACGCCGTTTTTACTGAGGGGTTGCACAATTATTTTTTCCCTTGAAACCCAACACTCTCCAAACGAGGGCCATCATACACCAGCTCAGTTGGAATATCAAGTGGTTCAACAAGTGCATTCAATACATTGCCTTCGTTGTCCATGATAATGATTTCGACACGGCGATTGAAGCGACGTCCTTCAGGGCAATCTTTGCCTTTGCGCTGGTTTTTAGCAATGGGCATTTCCATGCCATAGCTGTTCATGGTGATGCGTTTATGGCTGATATTGCGTGATTTTACATACTGAGCAGCCATTTCTGTACGCTTTTCCGACAGTTCTTGGTTTATTTCTGGCTTACCAATATTGTCGGTATGCCCTTTAAGTTCGACTTGAAACTTATCGTTTTCATTCAAAATAAACGTGAGCCGATTCAAATGCTCCTTAGCATCTGGCTTCAATTGGCTTTTGCCGAAATCGAACAACAAATGCGTCAAGCCATTCAGCGACTTGATGATGTCGGGTACTGAGGGGTCGTCGCCACAAGTCAACAGACATTCGCGACGGACTTTTTCAACGTCAATAATATAGACGTAAGGATAACCCAAATCAAAGACTTTTCGGCGCACAGAATCCGCCTCTTCTAAAGTCTTGTAACCGCCCAAATAGTAATGCCAAATTTCCTTATTGTCTTGGTGCATGAAGACATCATTAAGGTTCGAAAAATACGTAACTGGACGTTTTTCATTGAAGGCAGTAATATGGACTAAAAAGTTGTTTGACGAAATAGCTTGTTCCTGCGCAAATAGACTGACGGAAAGGAATAGCATGACAATGCAAGTTGTAGTTGTGATAGTTTTATTCATAATAAATGTAGTTCGCTCTGTGTAAGTAATGAATATTTTTATAGGCTGTAAAAATATGTAACGACAATCAATTATCATAATACACTTTCGTTTATTTTATACTTATTATTTAAAGCTAATACTTACTTGAAGTAAAATCAATATTTTTATTAAAAAAGTATGTGTATATTTGTTTGTTATTTAAATTTAATAAAACTAATAAATAATACATTTTACTTATTTCTTAAATAACTATTCATACTTTTATCATTATTTTTCATCATTTCTATTATTTTGATTAACAATTCTTAATCTAAAACATCATTGTAAACATTTATTTAAACTTATAATACTTTATTTTATCTCCCCCTTCGATTTGATATTGTTTTCGTGCTTGCCTATCATAATCAAAGTTAATTTTTATCTAACTTTTATCCCCTCAGTATTTATTTTACACAAAGATATTTATAACATAGTTCAATAGTTTTTTACATTAAAACAAACACCCATGCTCCCAAACTGCACTAAAAGTAGAGGCATCCTACTTACATTCTTTGCATCTGTTTTTGTATTCAACACCTCTTTTGCGCAAGCCGATTTGTCGGCAAGTATGCGTACAAACTCGTCCTCTTTTGCACCTTGGACATTCGTGACGTATTATGTCACTGTCAAAAACCTATCAACCACCAATACTTCTTCTGGCGTTGTCTGCAATTTCCCTATGCCCGTTGATGGTCGTTTCAACTGCTCAAAACTCAGCAAAGGCGATTGGCGTGCTTGGGAAACAACAGGCCCTTGGAACATCGGCAACCTTGACGTAGGTGATTCAGCAACGCTGCAAGTGACCATGTTTTGCATGGATGCGCCAACAATCGTCGGCACGGCAACCGTGACAGCGACAACTTCCGACCCCCTCAGTACAAACAACTGGGCAACGAAAACCGTCACGAAAGGTGCGCAAGCTCCATTCATTGCTTGTACGGCGACCACTACGAGCAATGACTCCATTGACTTAGAATTGACGCTTACGGCCAACAACCTTGAAACAAATGTCAATGCCACAGAGTCTTATGTATTAACTATTTTCAATAAAAGTTCTAAAAATGCGACGGGTGTTAAGGTCAAATTCCTTTTGCCTTCTGCTCTACAATATATCACGCACAATGTGGCTGGTTTGGGTACTTACAACCCAACCTCAGGTATTTGGGACATCGGCAACATCGGCAGCAATTCCAATCATGCTATGACTTTAAACGGCAAGGTACTTCAAGGTGGTCCTATAAAAGTATCTGCGCAAGTAACCGCCGCAACCGAACCCGATATTGACAGCCAGCCTAATAATTATGTCAATTCGGCAGTTGAAGACGATGAAAAAGACTTAAATATCACAGGTATGTTGGCAGATTTGTCTATTAAGGCAAATGTTGCAGCAGGTACACCCGCACAACTGACGCTCGGTAGCCAAGTATCTTTTGTTGTCAATTTGACCAATTCGGGTCCCACAAGTGCAGATGGCGTTAAAATTCGCGCCTACCAACCCGTTGGTATGACCTATGTTTCTTCAACAACAAGTATTGGCGTTTATGACCCCTCAGTAGGTGTATGGTTATTGACAACAACGCCCGATGGAACGGGCAATAAGCCTGGGTTCACCATCCAAGCCAACACAACACAGACGATGACCATGACTTTTATGGTCAATCAAACAGGTAATTTGGTGTTTGATTCAGAAGTCAGGTCATCAAATACGCCCGACCCCAATTCTACGCCTTCTAATAATGTATTGACTGAAAATGATGAAGCGCAAGTCACCGTTACCGTTACGACGACGATTGACCCTACGGCAGCTGATTTAGAATTGAGTCAATCGCTTATTAAAAACCCCGTCAATGCAGGAGATTCAGTTGTTTATACCATCGGTATTTTCAATCGTGGGCCTGCGACAGCGTCAAATATCGTTGTCAGCAACCTCATTCCGTCTGGTTTGACTCTTGCTGCGACCCCCTCAGTAGGAACGGTCTCAAGCAGCAATTGGAACATCGCTACATTAGCTGTAAATGGTACAGCTGTTTTGACATTTAGAGGTCTTGCAAGATGTTTGACAACAACGTCTCAACATTTTGCACAAGTGCAATCTGCCACCCAAAACGACCCAGATTAACCACATGGCAACGATACCAATCAAACGGCAAATGAAGACGATGAAGCGTCTGTTTTCTTCGGAACAACCAATTGTAATACCCTTTTGGCTGACCTTGAATTATCAACAACAGCCTTAAAAACGCCTGTTTTAAATGGTGATTCTGTTGTTTTTCAATTGGTTTTAACAAATAAAGGGGCGCAACCCGCAACAGGCGTAACGGTTAAAGATGTTGTGGCAACGGCTTTAAACATTACAAATATCACCCCCTCAGTAGGAACGTTTGCCAGCTCTATTTGGACAGTTGGAAACTTGGCGGTTAACCAAACAGTGACTTTAACTTTACGTGGAAAGGTCACAGCATTATCAACAGCTACAAGCAACTTCGCACAAGTGCAAACCGCTTCGCCCGCAGACCCTGACTCGACTCCTGGCAACGATACAGACAATACCGCAAACGAAGACGACGAAACTTTAACCACCTTCTCGCCTACCCTAACACCTAATGCAGACCTTGAATTGTCTATGACTTCCGACAAAACATCGGTTGCAAACGGTTCTACAGTGGCTTATACGCTGACTTTAACCAATAAAGGCAATTCGCAAACGACTTCCGTTACAGTTAAAGATGTTTTGCCATCAGGCTTAACTTTTGCGAGTGCAACCGCTACGCAAGGCACTTTCGCAAACGGTACAGGCATTTGGACAGTAGGTAATTTGAATGTCAATCAAACAGTGACGTTGACCATCAATGTGACTGTTGCCAATATCGTTACCACAATTCACAACTTTGCACAAGTACAAACATCTTCTTTGCCAGACCCAGATTCGCAAGTAGGCAACAACACGACGGGCATCGCAACTGAAGACGACGAGGCTTCAGTAGACATCCAAAGTGCTTCGGTGACACAATGCGACCTTGAATTGTTCCTCACAGCACCCCCTCAGTATTCGACTACTTTACCGCTTTATCAAACGGTTTCGTTTACTTTGAAAATCAAAAACAAAGGTTTGGCAACGGCAAACGGTGTGACGGTAAAATACCCTGTTGCAACTGGACAAGCTTATAATTCAAATGTGACGACTAAAGGCAGTTATGATTCATGGTTGGGTAATTGGAATATTGGGTCAATAGCGGGCGGTGATTCTGCGGTTTTGACCTTAACATTATTCACCTTACAGCCGACAACAACGCAATTTGCACAAGTGCAGTCGTGTACAACGCCCGATGTGGACTCATCACCAGGTAATAATACATCCAACTTACCAAGCGAAGATGACGAGACGTTGCTATCCATTCCATTTGCCAATCCAGTGAAACTCATTGATTTGCAATTGGCGCAAGTCTGCAACAAAGCCTTAGCAAAAGATGGCGATACTTTGACCTTTACTTTGACCATCACAAACACAGGTGACACGGCGGCAACCAATGTGGTTGTGAAACGCCCAACTCCCAGCGGTTTGACCAATCAATCAAGCACGCCGCAACAAGGTACTTTTGCGGCTGCAACTGGACTTTGGACAATTGGCACATTGCCAGTCAATGCCAGTCGGACATTGACCATCACGGATGTCGTCGGTACAATGCCGAGCCAAGTCGTGAGTTTTGCACAAGTGACGGCGGCAGGGCAACCCGACAAAGATTCTGAACCCAATAACAACACCTCTACAACGCCTAAGGAGGACGACGAAGCAGCCGCTACCGTCTTGAAACAAGGTACAGGCAGTACCTGCGACTTGGAATTGAGTATAAAAGCACCCCCTCAGTATGGCATCTATACAACCCATACTTTTACATTGACTTTGCGCAATGTCGGTGGCGTGGCAGCAACAGGCATTAAGGTTGATTTCAAAATTCCAACGGGTTTTGTCAATGGGGGTGTGCCGACAGCCGCCGCAGGAACAGATTATGACGCGTGGCTACATATTTGGAATGTCCCTTCATTGGCACCAGGACAAACTATTACTTTGGTTGTCCCTTGTTTTGCTTTGGTCTCAACGCCTGTAACCACTTTCACGCAAGTCGTGGGGTGTGCCACACTTGATTCGGACAGTCAACCAGACAACAATACGACGATGATTCCTGTTGAAGACGATGAAGCGGCGATAACGGTGACAACAGAGGCGGCATTGCAAGCCTACACACGAACCAATACCCCTCAGTTAGTACCAATTGTAATTCAAAAAGTCTATCCTTCGGCGACCAATGGCGATTTGATGATTCGGTTCAAAAGTTTAGACGACCGTGAAGTTCGTTTTGAGTTTTACCATACTTTAGGCATTTTAAGCCATGCCGAATTGCGGGCGGTTCAAAAAGGGGAACAAACGCTTTATTTTGATGTGTGGGACTTGCCGCAAGGCACATATATCATTCAAGTATCAGTTAATAAGGTGAGGCATGTGCCGATGAAGTTTGTGAAAATGTAGATATTAGGCACGGTAAAGCTAAGGAAAACTGATAGTGAAAAATAATTATAAAATATTGATTTTCAACGAAATTGCAAAGTACAGTTTGGTATTTTCAACAAATTCAGCTTTGGCTTATTAGAAAATTTAACACATAGAAAATAGAGGTGTTTTCACATAGATTCACATAGGTTTTCGGAAAATTCTATATGGACTTATGTGAAATCTCCTTTATTTTTATGTGTTTAAATTCCAAAGCGGCAATTGCTGTGTTGAATGTTTGATTTTCAAATCAATCATTCACAACTACCTTCTTCAAAAATCACTCAATAATCAATTCATCTGCAAAAAGCCAAGCGGCTTTGCCTTCACCAGCATGACCTTTAGGACAAACACCTATGTTTTTTGCATAAATTTTTAAATAACGCTTGGGTTGTGTGTATTCTGAAAAACGGAGTTTGGCTTGTTTAATGTACGTTTTTTCAAGGCTTCGGCTGTGCACAAAGTCTGCACGGTCAATGTCCAACCATTCTTTTCCATCATTTGACACGGCAGCAATAACGTAATCGGGTAGGAAAATCCATGAAGCAGGTTTGTTCAAAAACGCTAAATCAATAGAGCGAAATTTGCGTGGTTGCTCAAAATCGAAAATAACTTCCATATCATTCCCTTCAAAACCCGTCCATTGCGCATACGTCTTTTCGCTGCCGCGAAGACCATTTGTCAGACCACGAGCACCCGATTCGTAAGTGTTTTTTGCAGGTTTGGTCAAACTGTAATTCATACCCAAAGCCGTATGTGGATATATGGTTTGGGTCACTGTTTTACTAATTGGTCTGCCATTTTGGAAATTATTGGCTTTAATGACATTAAAACCTTTCAGTTCAAAGGGTTTCGTATATAATAATGACCTAATAAAAGGTTGAGAACCATCTGTAGTATAACGAATTTCAGTGTTTTTTACATTGGAAGTCAAATATACTGAGGGGGTCGCATTTTCGGATTTGATGGCGACATCCACATCATAAAGGCGTTTTGCATAGTTCACATCCATCCTATCGAGGCGATTAAAATGTGTTTGCAAACGGCTTACAAAATCATCATAATTCCGCCGATTCTGGGGCGACCAAAGCACCTCTGCTAAGGCAATCGCACGCGGAAAAACCATATATTCTACTTGGTCTGTGGTGCGCATATATTCGGTCCAAACATTGCCTTGCGCGCCTAAAATATGCTTGGCTTGTTGTGCATTTAGTACATCTGGCGTTGGTTCGTAGCCATAAATGTTTTCCAACGTAATCAAACCACCAATTGCCAACGGTTCTGTTTCGGGGTCTGCTTGGTAAAAATCTAAATAACAATGACTCCCAGGTGTCATAATCACATCATGCCCTTGTTGCGCTGCCTTAATGCCCCCCTCAGTACCTCGCCATGACATAACTGTTGCATTGGGTGCCAGCCCGCCTTCAAGGATTTCATCCCAACCGATAATGCTCCGCCCTTTTGAATTGAGAAATTTCTCGATGCGTTGAATGAAATAAGATTGCAACTCATGCTCATCTTTTAGCCCTTCTTTTTTCATCAAGTCTTGGCAAAAAGTACTTTTTTTCCAAGCCTCTTTTGGACATTCATCGCCACCAATATGGATATATTTTGAAGGAAATAAATCCATCACCTCGGTCAAAACATCTTGTAAAAACGAAAAAGTCTTGTCAGAAGGACAAAAAACATCTTCAAAAACACCCCAACTTGTCGCCACTTCATACTTTTTTGTAGAGTCACAAGACAATTCAGGATAAGCGGCTAAGGCAGCCAAAGCATGACCTGGCATTTCAATTTCAGGGATAATATTGACAAAACGTTCTTTGGCATAAGCCACAATTTCACGTATTTGGTCTTGGGTATAAAAGCCACCATAACGCTGCCCGTCGTATTTTTTAGGGTTGTCAGAACCATGTCCAATGAGCGTTTCTTTACGCCACGCCCCTATTTCGGTCAATTTCGGATATTTTTTAATCTCAATACGCCAGCCTTGGTCTTCTGTTAAGTGCCAATGAAAATTATTCATTTTGTGTAAAGCCATCAAATCAATGTATTTTTTGACAAAACTAACAGGCTGAAAATGCCTGCCCGCATCAAGGTGCAACCCTCTGTACGCATAACGTGGCTTGTCTTCAATTTCGACACAAGGCACACGCCAAGTCGCTTTTGACCTTAAAGTTGTTGTTGAAACGACCTCCGCAGGTAACAACTGTAACAATGTTTGAACTGCATAAAAAAAGCCTTGTTCGGTTGCTGCTTTGATATTAATTTGAGTAGGTGTCACACTCAATTTATACCCCTCAGTACCCAAGTCGTCTTTTACTGTTTTCAAGAAAAAAATGACGTTATTATTTGATTTTGAATCATTTAAATCAATGACGCGCACATTCGTACCATCTATTTTAATACGGTCAGCAAACTGTTGAGCAACCCGTCGAATACCCACATTGCTATTCGGAACGATGATTTGAGTTACATTGGTAATCGTAAACGAACCAGCAACAGGAATCAACTTTGTCGGTTGTGGCACGATATTGATGGGAATCATTTCGCTTTTTGAATTCGTTTGGGTTTGTGCAATTATTGTTATAGTGCCAATATGCAGAAAAAGACATAGCATTAATTGAATTTTCATTAAATCACTCTTTTTAGAAGAAAATTTTATTGTTAATTTTAAATTATCTATATTATATTGAAGTCAATACAAATAAAAATATTTTTTTTTATAAATTATGTATATAATTCATAAAAAGATTCGGTATATTTGCATTCACTTTATTTAAAAGGATAATTTCATTCCTTTTCAAGTTGATACAACAAAGCATTGTTAAAAAACCAATAGACAAAGGAAGAAATAGATTTTTTTCTATCTCATTTTTGCAATAATTGAAATTGCAAACAATACTAACCAATTTTGATATAGTCTCTTGTAAAATAGTAAAAAATTCTGAATGAGAATAATTTTGACTAAGCAAAAAATGCTAAACCTAATAAAACTCCTAAAAGAAACGTGAAATCCAGGGCCTTCTAAAGCCCCCTCAGTAAAATAAACCATTTATGATGACTTAAATAAACTCATGTCAAACTATTCAATACGCATAAAAACGGATAAGCTCTTTTTATACGTCACTGGATGTTGTCTTTCCGTCACAGCATCACTTGCAAGAGTCACTCTTTTTTTTGTTGTCGTTATCGTTTAGCGATATTGTGACAAAAGGATGGCAGTAACAATCGATTTTGTATGATTTTTACCAAAACTATTTTGGGTATCACTCGTACAAATATGGAATTAACATATTAGACCTCTACAAAATTTCAACTATATATTACATCATCAATTTAAAATTCAAAATTATGAATTCCAACTTTAAAAAATCGAACAAAATCCTCCTTATTTTGACCTCTTTTCTCTTATGGCAAGGGTGTCTAAAATCAGATTTAGCCAACTTTGACGGTATTGAACTATCGCCTACTGTTGCTATTCCACTTGTTAGGGCAACATTTGCCTTTCAAGACTTTATTAAATCAGACTCACTATTAAAAATTGACAACAGTGGCTCTATTCAAATGATTTATTCGCAAGACAACATTGCGGCTTACACAGTTTCGGATATTATTTCTCAAGTGACAGGAACTGTGACAGCTAATGTAAGTAAAAATGTCTCTATGGGCGATTTATCAATCGCTGGTTTCAATTTTTCTAATTCCACTACGCTAAACTCATTTAGTTCATCATTCGACGAACCCGTCAAATCACTTTTTGCAAACGGTGGAACGACACCACCATCGGGTGTCCCAGCTTTTTCTCAAACAATAGGTACAGTCAATGACCTTACAGACCTTACAGAATTTCAAACTATTACTTTGGCAAGTGGTCAACTTGCGTTTTCAATTAAAAATAACTTCCCGTTTGCATTAAATAATTTGACTGCTGACTTGCTCGACAGAGGCAATGGCAATGCGTTTATAGTAACCATTAATATTGGGACTGTAGCAAGTGGTGCGACAGTTAATGTAACTACGGATTTATCAAACAAAACATTTTCTAATAAATTGTCATATAGAATCCCTTTGTTAAGTTGCCCAGGCATTGCCGCTAATACGGCGATTTCATCGGCTTCAACCTTATCTGTTGTGGCAACATCTTCTAATATGAAAATTAAGAATGGTAGTGTAAAAATACCTTCACAAACCTTACCTTCAGAAAACATTATTGCTGCAATTTCAACGGGAAATGCCACTCAAAAATTAACAGAAATAACGCTAAAAAGTGCTACGGCTAGCTATACGATTACGAAGAGCATTTCTGCAAATTTCAAAATAGATTTAGAGTTTCCAACAGTCAAAGAAAATGGCGTAACTGTAAAGAAAACAATAGATGTTACAAATAATTCTGTCAGCGGCACGATAACTTTTAATAATGCTATCATGGACTTGACAAGTATAACTGCGCAACCTTATAATCAATTGCCTATTAAAGCCTCTGTTTCTGTTTTAGCATCAACAGGATATGTACCTATTAAATCTACAGATGCTATTACGATAAATACAACTTTGGGTAATATCACAATTGACGGTGCTAAAGGACAATTTGGAACATTTAACATCGCCATTCCTAAAAAATCTATCAATTTTGCCTATGATTTTTCATTTTTGAACAAAAGTAGCCAAAAACTATTTTTTGATAACCCTATTATGAAGGTGCGTTACGAGAATTCATTTGGGATTCCAATTTCTGCCAATTTGAATGTTGCAACTACTGGTTTACTTGGAAATGAAACCTTGGGTGCACCTGCCATCAATATTTCTTATCCAAAAATTGCGCAAGCAGGACAAACAATTAAAGATTCATTTTCTATAACTAAAAGCAACTCGAAGATAGTATCGTTTATATCTGTACTACCGAGTAAAATAGACTATGATGGCAATGTAACTGTAAACTCTAATAACAGTAGTGAAGTAAATTTCTTTGTGGCAAATAGTAAAATCAATATGGGTCTTGATTTTATACTTCCTTTTAAGTTTTCAAGTCAAAATTTAATACTACGCGATACGTTAAAAGCAGGTTTTATTGATGCGACAAAATCTACAGATTCTTATGAATCAGCAGCATTACTAATCCAACATAATAATGGTTTTCCTTTAAAAACAACCCTTGATTTATTGGCATTGACTGGCACAACTGTTTCGACTGTTGTTGAAAACTTTTCCATTCCTTCAGCAAGTATCGCAGCAGATGGGCGGGTTGCTCAACCCAGCGCTGGTAAACAAACACTCGCACTCAACAGTACTCAATTAAGAGTTTTGTTGAAAGCTGAAAAGATAATTGTTGTTGCGCGCATTCAAACGGCAGGAGACGGCACTACGCCTGTTGTTATGTTACCGTCTTATATTTTCGACGTGGGCATCGGTATGCAAGCTAAGTTTAAAATCAAACAATAATAGGATCTTGTGTTCCTTAATTAAACATTATTAAAACTGTTTTACGAAACAATAAAAGATTTAGACTAATGAAAAATATAATAACAATAACGATTATTCTTTTTATCGTAGGCACTACGAATGCTCAAACAGGGGTGTTAGGATATGGCTCAAATGCTGCCATTCCGTCACAAATGAGCAACCCTGCTTTCACGACAGATGCGCGCCTCGTCGTTTCAATACCATTCGTTTCATCTATTATGATTGAGCAAAACAACTCTTTCAAAATGACCGATTGGTTATCAACTTCAGGAGGGAAAACATATTTGAGTTTTAACAAGTTTGCGCCATTAGCTCAAGATAACAACTATTTTAGTGCTAATATGGGTATAGATTTATTCAATATTGGGCTACGAGTCAAGGAGAAAAACTATTTTTCAATAGGAGCGCAAACATTTTCAAGCAATTATGGTAGCTTTTCTAAAGACTTAGTTAAGCTTGTTGCCGAAGGTAATGCGACGAATAATTCTATTACACTTAATAAAGAGTCGGTTTATCACACTGTTTTTTCTGATATTTTCTTTGGCTATTCACGTTCTTTGATGGATGACAAACTTAAAATAGGTGCTAAATTAAAAATTATTAAAGGTCAGTCTCATTTTCAAACAGACAATCTCAATTTTACTATAACAACTGACCCGAATTCAAATCCTGCTTACGCTATCAATGTAACAGGAAGTATGCAAGCACAGGCAGCAGGTATAGCGGGTATCTTAACGGATACATTATTGAGTCCAAATTCTTCTAAATTAATTAAGGATAATTTTACAAGTTTAGGATCAGGTGCAGGTTTTGATTTAGGAGCCTCTTATCAAGTAACGCCTAAATTAACATTATCTGCCTCATCTATAAATATTGGTAATATAACCTGGAAGAAAGAGTATGCGACCAAGTTAGCGATAGTAGGTTCTGGAAAATTTGTCTTTTCTGGTCTTAAAGTAAATATCAACGAAAGTGGCAACAGCAATGCTGCAGACAGTATTGAACGTGTCGCCAGAGATGCCTTTAAAGTTAGCCAAACAAAAGCAGAATTTTCAAGTGCCTTACCAGCATTATTCTATTTTCAAGCAGGCTATAAATTATCTGAAAAACATCAAATATCTGCTGTATTCCGTACCCAATCAATTAACAAAAAATCTAATAATCTTCTTGGTTTAAGTTATGCTTTTACGCCCAACAAGTTGATACAATTATTAGGAGGTATTACTTTGTTGGACATGAAAAACCCAAGTTTTGGTGTAGGTCTTGTCTTTTCTCCAGGCCCTATTCAACTGCATATTTTAGCTGACAATATCAGCGGTCTATCAGGCATTGACAATGCAAACAGAATGCAAATTCAAATGGGTATAAATGTCGTTTTAAAAGACAAAAAGCCTTCGGTATCAAAAACAATAGAATAGTTTTTTTGCCCTCTTCCATTTTTTGGGAAGAGGGCAATATTTAAAATATCTCTAAACCATGAATCATCCCGAGTTTGTAACTCTACTAATTGGGGATGATTCATGGTTTTTATTCAAAATCAACCTCACTAAATTACCCATTCCCTTTAAAATCAAGTCCATAATTAAGATTTCGAATTCATCTCTTTTCAATTCCCTGTCTCCGCAAGCACAAAACACAACAATTCAACCACGTTATATAATATATGAATCAACACCCCTGTCCGAGTGTTGATTGTATTGTTATTAAATCAAATATCCCCCCCTCAGTATCCATTCTCAAACAGCCTTTCTTCTAAGAATTATTGCCATTAATAATTGATTTTCAATCATTTCCGTCTGCACTTCCATTCTCACACCATTTGTTTTGATGTGACACACAAACATTAGAGTGGCATGATGATTACCAAAACCGAAAAATGAGTTTGTGGTTTACATTTAGGGCAAAATCGCAAAAAAGCCTGTCACAGGTGTCCATTTTATTGGTCAAGAACGCCATACTGATGACGGTAATTTCGCAATAATGACTTAAAAATGATTGCTCTTTAGTTGCTTCGAACTAAAATAATGGCAGTCCATTTTATTTTTCCAAAACCTACTTTACTCATTTTCAAACTTTAATATCATGACTTTACTTCAAAAAACCTTTAGGCATAAAGGTAAAATGATCAGATTAGCATTTGTTGGCGTATGTCTTATTACTGCATCAGCCATCCATGCTCAATCCTCTAAACACGTTTCAAGTGAAGCGTCCACATACCCATTTAAAAAAAATGAAATAGCTGTCGGTTTAAACATTGGCGTTTCTAATGGTCTCGGTTTGGACGTTGCTTACCGATTTGCAAAACATTGGGCAGGTCGTTTGGCATTTAATTATGCCAAATATACCAAAGAAGGCTACACCTATGATATCGAATCAACAAACCCAGATGGTACTAAAAACTTTCAAAAAATTTCCTTTGATGCAGGGGTAAAACTTAGCAACATGGCTTTGAATGCAGAGTTTACACCAGGTTCTAAAGGCAGATTCAAACTCATTGGTGGTCTTTCCTTTTTCCCAACCAACACCATTACTGCTGGCGGTGAATTGGCTTCAACCATTAAATTCAATGATGTTGTTTTAAATCCAGAAGACCTCGGTAATGGCTTTGTCACTATCGGTTTCAAGCAAAAAATTGCCCCTTTCCTCGGTATGGGCTTCGGACGCACTTTTCCACGTAAACGACTCAACGTCAGTTTCGATATGGGTGCTTATTATAAAGGTAACTACACCGTAGATATTAAGGTCAATCCAGGCGCTATATTGAAAAAGAACGAAGAAAACGCTGCCATCTTAGCGCGCAACTTCAATGAAAACTGGTATCAAAAAGTTTGGCCCGTCATGAATCTTCGTTTAGCATATCGTATTCAATAATCACTTTCATAAATCATCTTTTGGGGCCCCCTCAGTAATTATCTAAACAATCCATTTTTAAAAAAATTAAATACATTCCCATAATGAAAAATAATTTCACAAAACTTACAGTAAGTATTGTTGCTATTTGCTTATCTGTTTTCTTCGTCGTCTCCTGCTCAGTTGAAGATTTGACGAAAGATTTAACCCTCTACACGGGTAATTCCTTTTTAATCAACCCCATTTCCATTCAAGTAGGTGATGCCGCAAAACTTGAATCCGCTCCAGACCAATTGACTGTTACCCTTGAAGGACGTGATAAGGACAAGATTTACACCATGTTTGGTGAGAAAAAAATTCGCGCAATAAGTGGCATCATTTCTTTAGCTGTCAAGTTGGCTGATGCGCCGACGACTGCCAAACCGCTTGAATTTACGCTCGTTCTCAGCGCACCTAATTTTACAACAGTCAGAAAAAATTATGTTTTGACTGAAAGTGCTGAATTAAAAACGGATAAAGTCACTATGGTCAATCCTTCAGCTCCGCCAACAGGTGTTTCAGCTCAATCAGGTTCTTTTACAAGCTCTATAATTACAGGAGCAGCCCAAGACGTGGCTTTAGTCTCTCCTTTGTCAAATGGCAAAACGGAACAAGTCAATGCCATGCTTAAAGCAGGTACAAAACCCTTAGCTGCTGACGGTAGTATATTGTCAGGTGCAATTCAAACACAGCTCATCCACTTTGATACCCGTTCTGAAGCTTCTTTAGGCAGTTTGACAGATGGTTTTTCTGGATTGAATTTAAAAGATGGGACAAATACAAATAAAATCAACATTGTTCCTGCTGGATTTTATTCAATGACAATGACCGCAGGCACATCTAAAGTGTCAAAGTTTTCTACACCTTTAGATGTAACGATGGACATTGACCCAGAATATTTTAATGTCGCGCTCAACCGTAAAATTCAAGCAGGTGATGTTATGGATGTTATCAGCCGTGATGATGCAGAAACAACTTGGACAAGTGAAACCCAAGCCACCGTTATTAGTGTAAACGGAAAATTGAAAGCCACTTTTAAACAACCCCATTTATCTACGTGGATTTTAGGTGTAGCCACTCGCAGTATATGTGTCGTACAACTTAAAGTAAGTTCCGATTTGCCAGCAGCTTCAAATACATCAAGAGACGCTAATTGCTCAGTGGCTCGTGAAAGCTACAACTTTCAATTAGTGGATGCACAAAACCCGAATATCGTTTATCAAAAAGGCACATCTACTTTAGGGAATGGTGAAATATTAGACAATTTGGTTGTTGCTGATACCAGAATAGCGACTAAACTCATTATTTTTGATCAACGGTTTAATAAAATTTATACATCGCCCAGCCAAAACCTTTGTACAAGTTCAACTTTTGATTTGAAATCAAAATTACCAATCAATAAAAGTGTTGTTGTGAAGGTCAACGTCAGTGCTTCGTGCAGAAGTGGCAGTATCAGCACCATATTTACGCCTTCAAATGTCACTCTATTTTACAGAGATATGGCAAGCCCGCCAAATGCACCTTATGGCGGTTGGTCACCCCTTATCACAATTGTTGATGGCAAAGGCTGTGCAAAAGGGCTTATTGTTGGCAATACCTATGACTTCGGTTTGGCCGTGCCTATTTCTGGTTCACAATTTGAAATGCAAACATTTTCAAAGGACTTGAAGCAACCAAAAGGTTTGACTATTCCAGAAAAAGACTTAAAGATTGATGTCGTCAGCAGTGTCTATAATATTAATACAACATTCGAAATTAAAAAAGACGCGGATGGTACTTACAACCTGAACTATGAAAGATACCCTTTACCAGATAATATCTGTTCAGAATTGGATAAAAAATTCAGCGTCTTTTTGAAAAAATAACATAACTCATATTCTTAATTCATCTATAAAAAAAACAAAGTGCTATCACACAACGTTGTGGTAGCCTTCTTTTTTTGTAAATCATACCCCTCAGTAATTTCAATCGCCTTGCACCTACTCTATTAAAGGTATTCTACAAAATAAGCCTTTTCACTTTATTTCTATACATAATAAGTATCAGAAAATTAATTAAATTTCATGAAAATGTTAAATCTAAAAATTTTTATGAATAAAAGTTTGGAAAATACAAAACTAAAAGTTAACTTTACATTAAATATTTATTCAATATTTGGAGTTCAAACAAAATTTTTCTAACCAAAATTCACCGCCAATGAATATTACATTTGAAGAGTTGCGTAGGTTGAAGCATAGCCTTCCTACAGGTAGTGTCGGTCGCATTGCGCAAGAACTTAACAAAGACGAACGGGATGTTCGCAATTTTTTCGGAGCAGTAAAATTTAAAGGAAGCACCGACGATTGGCATTACGAATCAGGACCCGATGGAGGTATCATCAATGTTCACGATTCAACTATTATTGATGCAGCTAAACGCATATTACAAGAATCTCATCGCAGTTAACTTCTGTATATTGCGATACAAAAACAAGAAACGGGAATCTATCAAACTGATAGATTCCCGTTTCTTGTTAATCATTCTTTATAACTAATTAGCTTAGACCACAGATGACACTGATTTGTCTGTGGTCTAAGCTAAGAAGCTATCGATCTTTTATCTCAAACTCAACACGCCGATTAAGTTGTCGCCCTTCCTCTGTGTCATTATCTGCCGCAGGCTGCGTTTGGCCTAAACCTTTGTAACTCATTTGTTTTGTAGGAACGCCTTTCTTTTGCAGATACACATAGCACATTTTAGCCCGATTAACCGATAAAACCTGATTACTCGATGCCTTACCCGTTATATCTGTATGCCCAATGATGCGGAGTTTATACGCAGGATTTTCAAGCATTATGTATGCCACTTCATCTAAAAGCGCTAAAGCTTCTGGTTTATAATCGGCTTTACTTGTTTCAAAGAAAATAGGTTTTATTGTATAATGGTTGCGAACAATATTAAAAGCCATACTCAAAGTATCCAACACAGTTGCATTTTCAAGATAACTATTGATAGGCTGTTGTGTTTTTCCTATCCCAATCGGTTTCTCTGGTGTCAAAACTGTTGGTTCTGATACAGGTTTTGAAGATTCTATTGGCTTTTTTATCGGTTTTTCTGCTTGATACTGAGGGGTAGCAAGTGGCTTTGTAACAACGGCAATAGGTTTGTCTGCCTTTGAAATAGTCGTATCAACAACAGTAATGGGCTTCTCTGTTGGCTTTGTAATCGGTTTGTCTGCTTGATACTGAGGGACCTCAACTGGCTTTGTAATAACTGTCACTGGCTTTTCTGTCCTTGAAATAGTCGTATCAACAACAGTAACAGGCTTCTCTGTTGGCTTTGTAATCGGTTTGTCTGCTTGATACTGAGGGGTATCAACTGGCTTTGTAACAACTGTCACTGGCTTTTCTGTCCTTGAAATAGTCGTATCAATAACGTTAATAGGCAGCTCTGTCGGCTTCGTTATCGGTTTTTCTGGAATATACTGAGGGGGGGTATTTTCAGCAATAACGGGTTTTTCAAAGTTGTTATTTAAAGTTAAACTATCCTTTTTTCCTGCCGTTTGAGTGATGTCAACGGGCTTTAAGGCTTGAGTATTCGGCTCAATAATAATTTTAACAGTATCTAAGGACGTTAATGGTTTGTTTTTAGTAGAATCATTGGCCGAACTTATCAACTTTTGTTCAGTCGGGCAACCTCTGTATCGTCCAATGCCTACTTCATTAGGACAAATATCGTACTTATCGATAATACCATCCCCATCGGTATCAGGGCAACCTTCATATATCACTAAACCCGACGCATTTGGACAAGCGTCCTTATCATCGGTTATGCCATCGCCATCTCTATCAGGGCAACCTTGTAGTTTGGCATCACCTTTTAAAAATGGACACAGGTCGTATTTGTCTGGAATCCCATCTTTATCTGAATCTTTTGTAAAGCCTAAAGTCTTAGAAAGACCGATACTTGAAACTAAATACCAATCATCAACATTTGGATTTCCAGAAACACTGATACCATCAATTTCATCAGAAAAAGTGGGGCGAAATCCGCCTTCCATCGTCAAAAAAGTTTGTTGGTTGGCAAAAGGAATCCGTAAACCGCCACCAAAAGGAACAACAACATGTGCTTTGGCATGAGAAGCAGACTTGTCGGCATTTATGCGAAACCCCGCAGTTGTAGGGTTTGGCAATAATTTATCATTGAAATTTGTCTTAGGACTCACAATGGCTAAACCACCGCCGACATAAATAAAAGGAGATATACGGCGCGCCCTCATTCTAAAACTTTTTTGCTCTCCTTCGTCCATAACAGAGACCCCCGATGAAAGGGAGGCTACTTTGTGTGTTATCCCTAAAAAATGATACTCACCACGCACAACCAATTCAGTCAAAGGTGATTTGAAGGCAAAATTTCGAGCTAAGCGCCAAGGCGTAGCCGTAGAATGTTTATCACTACCACTCAAAATACCTTGAGCCAAACTGATATTCATGCCAAAATAATTGCCTAAAGAACGTCGAACAAACAACCCTAAGATAGGTCGGCTTTCAGCAAAAGCAAATTCAAGGTCGCCTGCATAGGCCGTTAAACCTAAAAACAGACCACCTTCCCACTTTGGCGAATGTGTAATTTTATATACAGGTGTGGTATCAATTTTCTTCCACACATCCAATGACCCTTGTGCTGAAATAGAAGAAGAAAATAATACGAAAAAGAGAAAGAGGCTTTTAGATTCGGTTATCATAGTTCGTTCATTTTTTCTAAAACACTGAGTGATGCTAATAATCACATTACATATATTCATAAATCAAAAATACAAACGGAATATAAAATGATTCAATGTAAACAAAGGTATAATTTTATCAACTTTTTTGACTTATTAATGAAATAATTTATTGAATTTTTATTGTTGATAAATAAAATACCATATTTAAATTACTAATAATCAAGTAGTTTAAATCTAAGCTGATATAACATTGAAAGTTATAGTAACATAATACCCCTCAGTATTTCCAACATTCTAACCCATTTTCACACAAGCCATTCCTACCTATTTCCATATTATTGGTTATTTCGTAAATTTACGAAAAGAGCACATTTTTAAGTCTTTTTTTAATTATTCTAAAGCAGGAAACTGTCTTTTGACTAAAAGACCTTGAATAAAAAGATTTTAATTTATGTAAAGCACTTTTCGTTTTTAACTTTGTCTCTATAAACTCAATCATCAATGAGTTGTTGGTTTTCACAAGGCTTCCTACTCATTATATTAAAATTTTAAATTAAACATTCATCAATCGTTTTTTATGAAAAAATTGTCCTTAAAGTTCTGTATGTTGACCCTTACACTTTTCTTATTTTCAAACTGTAAAACGCCGCAACAGACCTCTACTCCAAATAACAATACAACAACTTCTACAACACCAAAAGTGCAATATGAACGTTGGCAACAACGTGCTGAATATACAATGGACGTAGATTTTGACGACTATAAACACCAATATTCAGGCAAACAAAAGCTGGTATATCACAATAACTCGACCGACGAGTTGTCAAAAGCCTTCTACCACCTTTATATGAATGCTTTTCAGCCAGGTAGTGCTATGGATATTCGCAGCCGTACCATCGCTGACCCTGACCCCCGTGTGACTGACCGCATTTCTAAGTTAAAGCCCGACGAAATAGGTTATCTCAAAATCAAATCGTTGACCATGAATGGCAAAAAATGTTCTTTCACAACCGAAGGAACTATCCTTGAAGTCAATTTACCTGAAAAAATAGGCCCCCTCAGTACCGTCACCTTTGAATGTGAATTTGAGGGTCAAGTGCCGCTTCAAATTCGTCGTAATGGACGTATGAACAGTGAAGGCGTTGACTACTCAATGGCACAATGGTATCCTAAGATGTGTGAATACGACGAACAAGGCTGGCACGCCAATCCTTATGTTGGGCGTGAATTTTATGGCATTTGGGGCGATTTTGATGTGACTTTGCATATCAATCAAAAATTTATGGTTGGCGGAACGGGCATCTTACAAAATGTCGCTGACATCGGTAAAGGTTATGGCACACCTAAAGCCGATGCAAAAGGCAAATTGGCTTGGCATTTTGTTGCCAAAAACGTGCATGATTTTATGTGGGCGGCTGACCCCGATTACAAACACGTTAAGAAAGTCGCTGACGATGGCACTTTGATGCACTTTTTCTATATTCCTTCTGAAAAAACTGCCGCTTGGGAACAATTGCCCGACATCATGGCAAAAGTTTTTGCTTTCAATAGAGATAATTTTGGCAAATATCCTTGGACTGATTATGCTTTTGTTCAAGGCGGTGATGGCGGTATGGAGTACCCAATGTCAACTCTGATTACAGGCGAACGTCCTTTGTCGTCTTTGGTGGGGGTTTCCGTTCATGAGTTGTTTCACTCATGGTATCAAGGCGCGCTGGCAACAAATGAGAGCCTTTATGCTTGGATGGACGAAGGTTTTACGTCTTATGCGTCCAATTATACAATGAATTATTTAAGAAAATTGAAACTTTTGAAAGGAGATGTAGAAGATGAGCCGATGCTCGGTGACGTTGCGAGTTTCTGCAAATGGCAGTTGCGCGGGCGAGAAGAACCCCTCAGTATTCATGCGGATCATTGCATTTCAAATACAGCATACAGCATTGGGGCATACACAAAAGGGGCTGTTTTCCTTGAAGAAATCAAGTATATCATTGGAGAAGAAAACTTTCAAAAAGGTTTTTTACAGTATTTCAATAAATGGAAAATGCGTCATCCAAATCCTAACGATGTCATTCGTGCTTTTGAAAAAGCGAGCGACTTAGAACTCGATTGGTTTAAAGAATACTACGTTTATACAACAAAACAAATTGATTACGCCATAAATAAAGTAAGTGAATCAGGTTCAAAAACCAAAGTGACTATCAAAAGAGAAGGTTTGATGATTATGCCACTTGATATTATGGTCGTTTACACGGATGGGTCGAAAGAGCAGTTTTATATTCCACTTGACTTGATGCGTGGCGAAAAACCCAACGAGTTGCCTAAGATAAAACGAACCACCCTACCCGATTGGACTTGGACTTATCCAGGATATGATTTTGACATTCCAAGTGCCAAAAACAAAATTGCTAAAATCATTATTGACGAAAGCCGTCGCTTGGCTGATGTGAATAGAGATAATAATGTTTGGGATAAGGATAAAAATAAAGAGTGATTTTTTGACCACTGATTGGGATGACACGACTGGTTTGCGATGATTTTCCTTATGTAATGAGCGTAAATTAGTGAAAATCTGTCAAATTAATGCCATCCGTGGTCAAAAATTAAATCTTTCAAGAATAAACAAAACGCAATAAAATGAAAAACCGCTTACAGTCCCTCGATATATTTCGAGGTATGACCATCGCTTTTATGATAATTGTCAACACACCAGGCAATGGTGCGCTGTCTTATGATGTCTTAAACCATGCGGCTTGGCATGGTTTCACGCCAACGGATTTGGTCTTCCCGTCCTTTGTCTTCATCGTTGGTGTTTCAGCTTGGTTTGCTTTCAAGAAAAACAACCATACATTAACATCTGATTTGCTTACAAAAATTGGGCGGCGCACGGGCATCATCTTTCTGTTGGGTGTTTTACTTTATGCCTTTCCTTACGTCGGTGTCCCCCTCAGTAGATGGCGGATTTTTGGCGTTTTACAGCGCATTGCCCTTTGTTATGGCATCGGTTCTGTCTTGTGTTTGTTGTTAAATCATAAACAAATCATTGCTTTAGGTGCGACATTATTGCTTGGATATTGGGCAATTCTTTTAGGTTTTGGCGACTTGAGTTTAGAAAACAATGCTGTTCGGCATTTGGATAGATTCCTTTTTGGCGATAGCCATTTGTATCATGGTGATGGTTTGGCATTCGACCCAGAAGGTTTTTTGAGTACGATACCTTCATTGGTTACCTTCCTAATTGGTTACTTAGTGGGTCAATTTATCGGCACAACTAACGATAAATCATTAATAATCAAATATTTATCCATCACTGCAACGGCATTGATACTGAGTGGTTGGTTTTGGGATTATTCATTCCCAATAAATAAAAAGTTATGGACAAGTTCGTATGTTCTTTTCGCTGGCGGTTTGTCATTAACCATTTTCACCATTATTTATTACATCGCTGATGTTATGAACTGGCGCAGTTGGGGCAAATTTTTCATTATTTTTGGTACAAATGCCATTTTAGCTTATTTGATTTCTGAGTATTTTATCATGATAATGGAAGGGTTTATCCATTTTTCAAAAACAGAAAATGCACATCAAGGAACGTTTAGGCTTTTATCAGAAACCTTTGGCGCATCTGCATTTACGTCTCTTGTTTGGTCATTATTATTTGTTGGGCTTTGCTGGTTTGTGGTTTACTTCTTTTACAGAAAAAAAATATTTTTGAAAGTATGAGGGAATTAGGAATTAGGAATTTACGTAATTCATTCCTAATTCCTAATTGAAAATACCTCTCAGGATTTTTTGGAAAAAAGAGACGTACAAAAAGGTTTAACCATATTTGTACGTCTCTTTTTTTTATTAAAAATTTTAAAAGCCAATTGTGACTTGAAAAAAGTATTTTGTCTAAAAATATTATTCTCAAAAACATTATCTAAAAAAAGGCGTTTAAAAACTATGTGTCTATACACACAATTTCATACCTTTGCATCAAGTTTATTATTAAAACATTTATTTTCAAATCAAATCTTAGTAAAAATTACAAAAAAGATGAAAAAAGTATTCATTTTCGCTGCTTTTGCAGTTTTAGCATTGAGTTCAGCTACACTTTTTAAGGCAACTATTTATAAGGTAGATGCTTCTTCAAGTACATTCAAATGGACTGGTAAAAAAGTAACAGGTTCACATTGGGGTTATGTCAAATTTTCTGACGGTATCCTCACTGTTGACAAAAATGTCGTTAAAGGCGGTACTTTCAACGTGGACATGACTTCTATTGACGTTCAAGACACAAAAGGCGAATGGGGCGCAAAATTGGCGGTTCACTTGAAATCAGATGATTTTTTCAGCGTTGAGAAAAACCCTAAATCAACTTTGGTTTTGAAATCAATCACACCAAAAGGTGGCAACAACTTCGATGTTAAAGCCGATTTAACGATTAAAGGCGTGACAAGTGAAGTCAATTTCCCTGCAAACATCGCAGTCAATGCAAAAGAAGTTAAGGCTTCTGCAAGTTTCAAAATTGACCGTACTAAATATGGTCTAAAATATGGTTCAGGCAGTTTCTTCGACAATTTGGGCGACAAAGCGATTGACAATGACTTTATTGTTGACGTGAATATCGTAGCAGCGAAGTAAAGGAGGTGAGACGGTTCTAAACTTTGAAAAGTCTCTAAAAGGCAATCTCATGTATTTGAGGTTGCCTTTTTTTGTGTTACTTTC
>JANLQI010000380.1:0-8058 GCA_031367705.1 Saprospiraceae bacterium
CTCTTTGCTTGTTCAGCAAATGTAAAAGCTGCCTTTGCTCTTTCTTGCTCAATATTTAATCTTGGTATAGACATGACTAAAGTTGGGTTTTAATAGTTTTAACAATTCCTTTTCCAATAGTGGCGTTTCCGCCAATTTGTACAACTGACTTTAGTTTATCATTAAAATAAGCTAAAACCTTTTCATGTGGCGTACTTTTTTGATAAGAATCAAACCGTTGTTTTTGATTTTTAGCAAAAACAGGGCTTGCCAAAATAAGTGAATACAAAATACTTTCAGCAGGAAGATATTCTTCTGTAAAAAGCGCACCTTTTGCTACTGTTCCTTTTTCGTTGTCAATTTTAATGCGTGTGACAACTTCGCAAGCGTGTTGCACAAAGTCTGCAAATACTTCATCGTGTAAAACAATGAGTTTGTTTTCCAAATCATCAATATTGAGAATAGGTTTTAGTTGAGTTGCTAAGATTTTAGCCTTAGCGTTTTCAACAGTTTTATTGGCATTAAAAGAGTATTCCTCTAAGATGATTTTACTGTTTATACTGAGGGGTGCTGCATCTGCTGCGGCTAATTCACCTTCTTTAATATCAAAATCTGTTGTCAATACTGTTTTGATCTCGCAAACTTGGTTAAGTTCTTTTTGAAGCTTTTTCAAAACAGAAGGACAAGTGACCCAAGCAAAAATGCCACGTAAAGATTTTAAGGGAAACAGTAGCAACCGTGCATCTGTAAAGCCTAATGCACCTGCATAATCTTTATCCTCATTTTTTTCAAATGCCTTTACAGCATGAGGATATTTCTTCTCTGCTTCATTAGAAAACTTATCAAATCCAAAGGCAGTTTGAATTTTGATGTAGTCATCATCTGTTGTGGCATTTTCTTCAAAACTTTCACGTAAAGCACCTTTCAATCCTGATGCTTCAATTTTGGGAAAGCCCGTGTGTCTTTCACGTTGAATAGGTAAATCAACGATACCTAAATCATCGCCACTACCTGCGTGCATCGGCGTTTGACAATGTAGGAATAAGGGTCTTGCTATTTTATACATTTTTTAAAATTTAAAATCTTCAATTAATTGTGTTTTCTGAATACGATGTTGCAAAAATTCGGTAAAACTATTTTTATTCTGATTAAGTGGTATATTGAGTAAATCAACATAAAAAGGCACATTTTTGCCAAAAACATCAAATACTATTTTTGCCAAAACTTTCAGATTATCAGAAAGCATCCTTCTTGATTTTGGCGTATTATATCCAGATGATGCTTGATAAACAAGATATTTTACTTCAATCGGGTCAATTTGCCATTCATCTTTAACATATTCCAATTGAGTTCTAAATTGTTCTTTAACCGACTTTTTTTGTTTTCCAGTTTCATCAACATATCCATTGTGAAAGGCTTGATAATTTGCTACTTGATAAAACGATTTAATTTCCGTTGTGATAATATTGTTTTTATCATTAGGGTCTTCAAAAATCAAATCAATTTCACTAATGGTTCTTCCATTTTTTACTAAGTCTTCACTTCTGATAACATTAAATCCTTTCGGCAATCTTGAATCATAATTTTTATAGTATTCAAGCATTTTGTACTCTACTAAAACACCTATTGTCGTTTTACTTTCAGGTGTTTTTTTCTCTACATAGTTTTTAAAGAATTTACCTAATGGTGTAATTTTATTACTTTTATCAATCAACTTATTGTTAGTAAGTTTTTTAATAATTGCCTTTGAATCTTGATTATTCAAAAAATCATTATCACGAAGCACTGCCTCATCTAAGAAAAATGCTAATTCTTCCGCTATTTCCCAATCAAACTGAATAGGCAAATTACCAAATTCTATTAACTGTCCACTATCTTCATAAATATAGTTTAAAGGCATATTGTATAATTGTCCCATTAAAGTTAAGGGTGGAATAATAGCTTTATAACCGCCTGAAATATTAAGAATAGGGCGATTGTCAATTGAACAAGGTTTTTCGATTTCACGAACAACTTCAATTAATTTCATAAAGCCTTCATCTTCAAAATCAGACTTAGATTGGACATTAAGTTTATCTATTTTTTTTATTATAAATGTCCATCTTTCATATTTAGGTTGTGCATTGAACCAATCTTTGATTAGTTCAGATGCTAAAAAAGAAAGTACAGTATCAGTAGTCAATAGGTGAATTGTTGCCGTTTGCTCACTTCCTACTATTTTAAGAATAGTTTCAATTTCAGCAGAAGCATTACTACTATTTTGTATTCCTTCTTTGACAAGTGTACGCAACCCTTTTCTTGTTGCACTTCTATCTTCTATGTCATCAGCGTCCCATTCTGAAAACTTTTTATCTTTGAGGTTTTCGTAAGACTCAATGATTGGCGAATTCGGATCGTTTTTAATCAAATTCGTAAAAATAGAAGTACCAACTGTTGTTATTATTGTCTTCATGCTCCGATATAAGTTATGCCAAATCCTTCATTGGCTTTTTGTTCAGAAATGGATTGATAATGAAAAATATTTTTTGCTTCTTGCATTGTGCCGTTTAATAATTCAAACCAATAAACAGAACCCGCAGGAATAGCTTTATACATTATTTTAGGTTCTTTTAATTTCACATCAAAACCTCCAATATTAACAGGTTTACCCAATACTGTTGCAATAAGTTTTAGCTTTAAACCTTTGTATTCTCCTTCAAAACTTGTTTCATTAATCCAATTTGGCAACCAACCATTGTCAAATACTGAGGGGGTCGCTAAACAAATTTTAAAACGGTTATTTTGATATGTTGAAGGTGCGTTTATATCTGTATGCCCTGCTGCAACAGTTTCATAAGATGCAGCTTTACCTTCTCCGCCAATTCTAATAACAGAACTTGAAACAAAGTCAAGTCCTTCACATTCTACAATAATTGAAGTTTCTTCTTCTTTAAATCGTTTCATATCAACACGATATAAACTGCCTTCTTCTGTCGTGCGTGTATCAAATTGTCTTCCAATACCAATTTTACTTTCTTCAATTAAAAAATCTTCTTCGACTTGGGCAGATGCGTTTCCTTTCAAATAACGCTCATAAGGCTGATATTTTACAACGCTGTTTGAGCCAAACTCTTCTACAAACTTATTCTGTAAAGACATAGCAATCATTGAAGGTGCATTTTTGCAAAAAGCCTTATTCATTTGAAGTTCTAAAATTGATTTATTGTTTTTATTACCTTTTTCATGTACTAAATCACGCGGAACAGGTAAAGCAATACTGTTTTTATTAAATTCAACAAAAATCCCTTTTATGGTCAATTTCTCTGAATCTTCGATGTTTTTATCTGTAAAACCATCAATTTGTTCAGAAATCCAAGCAGTACGCAAAGCACCATAAATAACACTCGGCGAAGGTGGAAAAATACCATCTGCCCAAGTATCGTCGCCCATTGTAAAAGGCTTACCATCACGGAAAAAGAAAGTATCAAACGGATTGATACGTAATATTGTCGTTGCCATTTATTCTGATTTAATTTGACGTTTGGTGAATTGAGTAATGTTTAAAGCCTCTGCAAAGTTTTCAAAGGTTTTACTTTCTTCAAAAACATCTTTAACCACTTCGGGCATTCTTCCAATTGGCATATCAGGCATTTTTGAACGCTTAACCAATCGTTCTATCTCTTTTAAAGCTAACTTTCTACCAACACCCGATTTTACAAAATCAGATTTAGGATTTTTAAAATTACCTTGAAAGTCGCTCAATTCACGATGAATACTTTTGATAAAGGTATTTGAATAGTTTTCTTCTAAAAGTTGCAAATGAATTGTCTCTAATTTATCTAAATAATCCCATTTAAAAACAGTTTCATGACTTTCACCTGAATGTTTCAAAACGGATAAAGCAAAAGCATCACGTTCACCTTTCTCTTTTGCTAAATGCTCCATTTCTCTTGCTTTTTTCAACACAATACTGAGGGGTGTCTTATAATGTGCAATAGCGACACCTGCCGAAAAAGTAAAATTGAAATTGTCTAAATGAATTGCAAACTCATCATTTAGTTTTTGATTTACTTCTTTATCAAATTGACTTCGTAATTCACCCATAACTGTATATAAATGTGTCAAATTGATAAAACCTAAAAAATCATCGCCGCCAGCGTAAACAGTTGCTCCTTTATCTTTTAAACAACTTTCTGCCGTCTCTGCAAATTTCAAAAGCAATTCAGAAGTTCTTTTTTGAAAAAGTCTTAATTGTCCTTTACTTTCATTTTTCAAAAAAGTACCACTCATTATTTTACCCATGTGGTCTCCGTCAAAAACAATTAAAGCATAATACTTTTGAAGTTTTTGATTTTCAAAGGCTTTTTTATGTAAGTCCTGTAAGTCTTTGAAATTGATTTTCTCTAAGACAGCTTTGTAACCATTCTTTTTCAAATAGTTTTCCGTCAAATTCTCTTCATAACATAATTGAGCGTCAAAGTCTTTTCCAAACATTGCTTTGAAACATTCATAAGCATCACGATTTTTGATACTTGACAAATCACTCATCATTGCAATCGTCGCAGTTGATGGAAAATCAGCGACTTTACGTTCTAAATTCTTTTCAAAAGCACGTTTCATAAAGCTAACGGCACTCAAACCTTCTCCATGTTGCAACATACTGAGGGGTACGCCCGAACTATCTCGCACAATACAAACTTCATTTCGTTTTTGAAATAGTTTGTTTTCAAGAATTTTATTAATATCTTTTTCATCTTCAGTAGGGCGATAAAACTTTACGTTACGTTCACCGTCAAGATTACATTTTCTACCTTTTTCAGAATTTTGTTTAAATATGCGTGTGTTTTTAATTGAACCAAGCCATTGCTCCGCTTTTTCATAATCGGTTTCATAGTTTGTTTCAATAGGATAAAATAGCCAATTAATGTCTAAATGATTTTTGATTTGCTCTTCAAAACCATTAGGCATAGAAATATCAAAATCAATGAAAATGCTTTTAGCAATAGCCATAAATTGCTCTTGGATATGCTCCTCTAATTTTTCTCCCATTTTTTGAAGGTTGGTATTTTCTCCTTCATTCAATGTTTTTATACCAATAAATCGGTTAGGAATAGATTTAGCTTTCAAACTTTGAACAGGAAAAAGAATATCTATGCCTTGACTTGTGCTTGCATAAGTCATAGCTATTTGGCATAATTCACTTAGTAAGCGACTGCCTCCATAAAGGTCTTGAGTCTTTCGCGCTTGTGCGATAAAAGACTGAACAGGTCCGATGGAGAAGATGAAAATGTGTTGATTAGCCATGATTTTACATTTTTTCGAAGTAATCGTTATCTACAAATGAATTTTTAAAGTTTTTCATCTGCACATCATATTTCTTCTGATGAACTACAATTTCAGATTTTTCAAAATCTGGGTGACCTTCTATAAATTTGTAAGGCATAAATAAAACCTTAGCAGAAAATTTACCGTTAGTTGTTTTTTGGATATTTATAAATAATGATTTAGAATGCCGTTCTAAAAAATTAGGAATTTTAGTACCTTTAACTTCTATTGGTTGAGCTATATACAATCTATTATTGTAGGTATGATGTGGATTATCTAAACTTTCTCTACTACCTTGATATGATGCGCCAATTGCACCTAACGCTGAGTGCCAATTATTATAACCTTCCCAATCTATTTCATCTTCAATAGTTTCATATAATTCAGTTGCTTTTGAAAAAGCTGTAAATGAAGCCAAATCAATTTCTGCAAAGGATTTTAAGGAAATTATAGGCTTTTCAAGTTTTTTATTTGCACTGTCTAAGATTTGATTTATAGAAAAACAACCAAAACCATTTCTACTTTTTGAACCTATACCTGAAAATTGAGAGACAGCAACAAACGCCTCTATCATATCTTTTTTTAGTTCATCAGATACTTTCAGAGTTACTCTGAATTTAGTTTTTGGTGGAATAAATGCGTGAGACAATACAGTTTGTCCTCTTCCTTCTATTTTTTTATATTCTGTATGTCCATAAGCTAAATAAAACAAGACGTTAATATTTCTGTATTTACCATCATAGGTTTTTATATTGTATGTTGGCATCTCATATGAAGGTTTAAAATCATCACAAGAAACCCGAATCAAAACGTTACTCCTTTGTCCCGAATCGCCAGAAGTTCCACCAAATATTTTGGTTTCTTCTTCTTGCAAAGTTTTTAAGTCTTTATGCCCATTCATCGCCCGCCACCAAAACCGCAAAGCTCCCTTAATCGAAGGCGCACGTAATTCAGGCGTAATACCATCAGCCCCTGCCAAAAACATAGGTGTAATAACTTCACATTCAAAAGTGATTGTTTGCATATTTTTAAGGATTTAATTATTAGAAATTCGTTCACGCATCTTTCTCACAACCCCCAACCCCCTCGAAGCCCCCTTTCCCAAGCCCACATAATCAGGCAGCGACAAAGGACATTCAAAATCAATGGTAAAGACCAGCGTTTTTTGGCGGTGTTTGTATTGCAGCCATTCTTCGCGGGGTTCGGTCAAGACTTTGACAGCGAAATCGGTTGTGATGTCCCAGTCCACACCTTTGGCAAAAGACTGAATTTGATTGTTCAACAGTTGTTCTAAGAAACTGGTGCGCTCGACAAGACCCCTCAGTAATTGATACTTTTGATAGTTCTCGGTGTTCATCGCTTGCCATTTGTGGATGCGATAGCGAAACGGACGTTCCCACGTATTGAGGGTGTATTGATTGACGTTGAGTTGTGCAATCTTTAAATTGAGGGCTTCCCCATTCAGATTGAGCGACCAATCGGGCTGACTGAACAAATGATGCGCCTCCTCGATGCCATGTTCCAAACACAGCAACATCGGACGCATTTGCCCTTTGTAAGTATCCAATTTGTATTGAATCAGTGGATAGCGGTTGTGTGTGCCGCCATTTTCATTGTCGTGGTTGTGAAACCATTCATGCTCGATGCCCACCTTTCGAGCCACAGCTCCGCGAAACGCAGGGAGTTGATAAGGATGTAAGTTAGAGTCAAACGAGACCTGTAAGATTCGGAGTTTTTTCATGCTTGGTATTCAAAGTTAATTATCTGTCTTGTGCAGCGAAAGTACAATCACATTTTTATTTATTCAAATTAATGATAACAAAACTGTAAAAAATTATGATAATGAAATGTTAATACATTCTTTTAAATCACTTTTGTAAGTTAAGTGCTGTTTTTCTTATCATTCTGAACGGCGTGAAAGAATCTTTTTTAGTGAGGCGATGATTTTAAATCATCGCCTCACTTGTCCGCACGACAAAAAAGGGTAATTGGATAAATCGGTTTTTTGGGGTTGAAAACGTCAATCAGTCTTCCTTTACTTTAATACTGCCTTTCATATAGCCTTTGTATTCCAAATGATCCAAATTTTCAAGAAAAATGGAAACAGAAAAAGTCACGCCAGCGGGTTTGTAAATCTTAATGAAACTGACATCTGCCGTGCCGCGCCTATCATCGAAAGAGTGTTTATAACTCCAGTTGAAAGTAAATACGTCTGCTTTGTATTCCGTATCCGTTTCTGCATTAGATTTGGTTTCAAAATTGAAAACACGCCCGAAGGACTGATTGTCATTTTTGGCATTCACAATGGCGAAAAAGAATTCTTTTTCTTTGGTGTTGTAGAACACCAAATATCTGCCTTCGTCAAGCGCAGTTTCAGAAATATCTGAATTATTATACCGCGCATCTTGAATAATGAATTTGCCATACGTTTCTTGTTCTTGAGCCACAAGAGTCTGGCTGAACAGGGAAACAACAAAGAGGCATAGAAATTTTAATTTCATGAGATTTGATAAATTGTTTATTGGTATCATTTTGAATTTTAGTGATTTATCTATTTGTGAAACGCTTAACTGTTTCGATTGCAAAAATAGAAGCCAAGAGTGCAAAAACTTTGCAGTGAAAATCATAACTTTGAAAAAAATTTAATACTTTTTCAAAATGACCGACAAACGAACGAAAATCGAGTTTTTTGACACCTTATTATCTACACGTGGACTTTACACACAAGAAGACATCATCCAGCGTTTTGAGGAACGATTTAACAAGCCGCTCTCT
>JANLQI010000219.1:0-16138 GCA_031367705.1 Saprospiraceae bacterium
AAAAAAATAAAAAACCAATCAAATTTCTGTCTACTATACCTAAGACTAACATTTAAAACAACACTGATTTATGAAAAAACGACCGCTTTATCTTCTTGCTATTCTTCTGGTGCTTACCCTTCCATCGTGTTTTCGCTTGCGCATCAGCGATACAGAAGCCTTTAAATTATATGGCAAGCTGCCTTACAATTTTCAGATTCATCGTTATAAGATTGGGGGCAATCACACCATGCGTTATCTTGAAATTGGGCGTGATTCACAACCTGTTGTGGTCTTTTTGCATGGCGGATTAGGTACGGCATCGGGTTTTAAAGCATATTTGAGTGATACCGCTTTGTTGAATCACTACAAAATGATCGTACCAGACCGATATGGACACGGTTATTCTGATTTTGGCAAGACGGAAGTGTCCGTCCAAAAACAAGCAGATTATTTATTGCCGATTTTGAAACAAGCCCGATATGTGGGGACTAAAACGATATTGGTTGGTCATTCGTATGGCGGTACAATTGCTGCCCGTTTGGCGATGGATAATCCGACATTGATAGATAACCTCGTGTTGTCTGCTCCTGCGATTGACCCGAATAATGAAAAGCGTTTTTGGTTCAATAAACCTTTAGATTGTTGGGCGATAAAGTGGGCGATGCCGCAAAACTTCATTATTGCCAACGATGAGAAGTTAGCTCATGTGGCTGAATGTCTCAAAATGGAGCCAGATTGGTATAAAATCACAACGCCTACCGTTTATATTCATGGCAAAAACGATGACGTTGTGCCGTTTGTGAATATAGAATTTGCAAAAAAACACCTCGTCAATGCGCCAGTTGAATACATTGTGAAAGACAGTTTACCGCATATTTTCTTTATGAAACAGCCTGACATACTGAGGGGTATCATTTTGAATATTAAATGAATGAAGAAAATGCGTTTAAGGGAAACGGTCGGGGAACTTTTTAAGTTCCCCGACCGTAGGGCTCAATTCATCATTCATCATTTATCATTCATCATTTCCTTACACTCCATATTTCATTGATGGGTTCTCCTTTACTTGACAAGCCTGAATGCTGCCATTTACCATCTACCAAACTATAATCAAATTCTAAAGCAGCACCTACTCTGGTATTATCTCTTGAAAAGAATTCTATGTTTTCGGTGTATTTTTTACCCATTGTTGTATAAGTTCCGCCACCCGTTCCCATGAATTGCTTGGTCTCTGTATTATAGGCTATCCATTGAAAACGAGTGCCAGACATAATTTTCATGGTTTTTCTGGGTGTGTCTGTATCCCTTAATTGTGTTTCGCCATTTACAATTCTACCCGACATGAGCCATGCACCTTGTAGCTTTCCGGGTTCTCCATTATCAATGCGTTTAAATTCCTTTTCATTTTTAACCATCTTTAAAATAGAATCTGTAATAATCACTTTAAAACTAAACTCTTTACCGACATTTTCGGACTTATCCGTGTGGAATTCTACTTTTTCTGTAACAGAGTCTCCCTCTAATTTCCAAGTACCACCATTAGAATGGATAAACTTACCTGTTAGTGCATTATAGATTGTGAGAACTTGATAGCCATCAGAAAAAATGACCACACTTTTAAGTTGCTCTCCATTTTCAGAAGTGTGATATCTTTCCCATGCGCCAATCAAACTTTGGGCATTCATGCCTATTGAAAAGCACGTAAAAACGAGTAATGCAATTATTTTTTTCATGATTTTATTATTTATTTTAAATGACCATAAGTGCTAAGACATAATTATTTAGAATCAAACACATAGAATCATAGGACACATAGCTTATTGTAAATCAATGTTTTATAAAAATATGTGTTCTATGATTCTATGTGTTTAATTTTATCCATGTACTTAATATTCAATTTGCCTATTTGCCTTTTAAGACAGCCTCGTAGAGCCCAATCAACTCAACTTTATTAGAATGCCTTTGTCCACACTTTCGTTAATTAAATTCTCTGCATAGTTCCAAATAGATGTCGAACCATTTCCAATTGCTTTTTTCTTATCATAAACTTTTTGGTAATCTACATTGAATTCAGTCCATGTCCCGCCATTATTTGAAGTATTTTGCAGTAATGGTTCAAATCTATCCATTGATTTAGCAAATTTTGCTTCATCTGTAACGCCTTCCTCAAATTCTTCCCAAATGGCTATAAATTCTTCGGCTTGTTCTGTTGGTAAAAGTCCAAATATGCGTTTGGCGGCCATCAATTCTTGTTCCGTATTTGTATGATTTTTTAAGGTATCGTAAATAAATGTGTCTCCCGCATCAATTTCTACGATGTCGTGAATTAAAACCATTTTCAAAACTTTAAGAATGTCAATCGGTTTGTCCGAATGTTCTGCCAATACAATTGTCATCATGGCTAAATGCCAACTATGTTCAGCATCATTTTCGTGTCTGTCGCTGTTGAATAATTTAGTTTTACGTTGAATGTACTTCAACTTGTCAATTTCTTTTATGAAACTTACTTGTTTTAATAAATCCTGCATCGTTCTTTAAATTTTGAAAAGTTTAAAGGTACAAAAGTAAAGAATGTCTGCCATAAAGGATAATGAAAGACTGCCCATCAGTATAAAGCGTCAAAAGCTCAAATACTGAGGGGGTGCTTTTCGGTTTATTGTATCGAGGAAATGAGTTAGAAATACGAATTTCATATAGGCAATTACGAATTTCATATGGGCAATTACGAATTTCATATAGGCGATTACGAATTTCATATAGGCAATTACGAATTTCATATAGGCAATTACGAATTTCATATAGGCGATTACGAATTTCATATAGGCAATTACGAATTTGGCATAGGCAATTACGAATTTGATAAAGGCAATTAGGTTTTTGATTTCAAACGTTAATATTTATGAAAAAAATGATACAGACTTTAATTTTTTCTATTTAACTTGCACCAACCAAACATAAAACACCGCTCCTATATCCTTCTTATTAATTTTCAAAACTCTAAATCATGAAACATTTCGTCACTGTGGCAGCTTGTCTGCTGTTTTCTACTTCTTTATTTTCCCAAACTTGGGACCGCTTTTATCCAACCGAACCACTCCGCTTGTGGAAAGTCGTTGAATTGAACGATGGGCAACTCGTTTGTGCAGGAACAACTCAACCTACATCTCAATGGAGTAGCGTCGTTAGCACCGTATTAGTCAAAACTAAACGTACTGGCGAATTTGTCAAATCTGTGAATATTGGACAAGGCTTTGCCTATGATTTACAATTTGCAGGTGCTATGTTTGGCGTTGTTGACAAGCGTATTGTTTGTTACGACACTGATTTAAAGCAAATTTGGGCAACAACGGCTTCAAATGAATTTGTAAACCGTGTCAGACCCCTCAGTAATGGCAACCTTATAACCTTGTCTTCTTCTGGTCCAAATGACATTTCGCTGCATGTTATCAATCCGTTAAGTGGTGCTTCTGTCTTCAAGAAAATGTTGATTAATACGGACACATTTCTCGTAGGTCGTTTGCCTGAATTCACAGTTATCAAAGACAATTTATACGCTATTGTCAATGACAGCATTTGGAAAATAGATACAAAAACAGGGCGTTTACTTGCAAGACTTCCATTTGGTGCAGAAAATCTTTATGACATTACGGCTACCACTGACCAAACACTGTTAATCTCACAAGGTGAGGGCTATATATATAAGGTGGACACGCTCGGTAGGCAAATGTGGAAACAAGAGATTAAGCATAAATCTTGGACGAACAGTTCGGATAAAGACATTTTGGTTGTCAACGAAATTAATCCTGGTCGTTCCTCTGGCGAGGTCACACTGCTTGATAAAAACGGTAAAAAGCGTTGGTTTAAACCCATTTCTGAAAAAACGAGTGAGCCACCTTTCCAAGCACGGTCGGGCATACAAACGAGTGATGGCAACTTTGTCGTGGTGGGCAATACGTTTTTAGATTCTGGAAAAATAGCGAGTCGGATTGTCAAATTTGGCAATAATGAACAGTTATATCTGAACAGAATCATTGGCAATGCCTATATTGATTATAACGCCAACTGCCAAAAAGATAACGAAGATATACCGCGTGCCAATTGGATAGTCACGGCTAAAGGAAAAGACGGCAGTGCTTTTTGGAGTTTAACAGATTCGCTTGGGCAATTTGCAATGCGTTGTGATACAGGCGTTTATACGATAAAATTAGCTGAACCTGCAATACAAGGACGGATTTGGCGGTCATGTGTTGCCAATACGACACGAATTTTAGGTGTAGGTAAAACAGAAAGCATCCATTTGTTTCAGACTTTTGAAGATTGTGCTATTTTACATACAGATATATCAATAAACCGTTTGCGTCCTTGTACATCAACGCCTGTTGTTGTCCGTTATAGCAATATAGGTAGTAGAACGGCTGAAAATGCTTATGTGACGGTTCAATTAGACCCAAAATTAGAATTTATCAAAGCGACTATACCCCTCAGTAATCAATCGGGGCTGTTCTACCGATTTAATCTCGGCAATTTGGTACCCAATCAAAGTGGTTCTTTTACCATCAATACCCGCGTGCGATGTGGCGATACAGTTCAATTGGGGCAAAATATATGTGTTCGTGCGGATATTCATCCCGACACAACTTGCATGAATTCAACGGCTTGGTCGGGCGCAAACCTTTCTATTTCAGGCGTTTGTGAACAGGATTCTGTCGCTTTTTTCATAAAAAATATAGGAACAGTCACTTCTCAGAGTAAAAACGCTTTGATAATTGAGAATGATAGACCACAGCCGTTTACCCTGCTGCCATTGGCGGCTCAAACGACTCTGACCAAACGGTTGCCCGCTAATGGTCATACATGGCGATTAGTTATTGAACAAGAACCCAATCATCCAACCTCTTTAACACCTACTGCCTTTGTAGAAGGTTGTAATTCTAACACAAGTCAAAGCGAGGCTTTGGGTTTTTCTAATAATTTTGCTTTCGATGACAATGCGCCAACCGTTGCGGTTTCATGCAGTGTCACAGCTAATTCTTTTGACCCGAATGACAAAACAGGCTATCCTTTGGGTTATGGCAATAAAAACAATATTGACCAAAACCAAGACTTGACGTATAAAATTCGATTCCAAAATACGGGTAACGATACAGCTTTTCTCGTCGTAATTCGGGATACGATTGATACACGCTATTTGGATATGGAAACAATAGAATTTGGCGCATCGAGCCACCCTTACAAGCCTATGTTGTATGATAAAAACATCGTACAATTTACATTTAATCCTATCTTTTTACCCGATTCTTTCAGAAATGAAGCCGCATCTAATGGTTTTGTGCAATTCAGAATCAGACAGAAAAAAGATGTGCCGATTGGTACAAAAATAGAAAACAGTGCAGGGATTTACTTCGATTTTAATGCCCCAGTCATCACAAATTTAGCAACGCACACCATCGCCAAACCTATTTTTAATACAGTTAAAACAATAGACCTTACCAATCAAACAGCCATCGTAGAAGTGTCGCCCAATCCATTTGATACAGAAACCACGTTTAAAATCGTTGGCAATACCCCCCTCAGTATCGGTGGCATTTTTGACCTTTATGACATCAACAGTCGTCTGATTCAACATGATTATTTTGAAAAAAACACTTATACACTCAAACTGCAAGGCCTAAAAGCGGGGATGTATATCTTCAAAATTCAAACAAAAGATGGACGTTGGGCTTCGGGTAAGATTGTTGTGTTGTGAATTAAACAAATTGGATAAAAATATACCCCCTCAGTATAAAGCGTCAAAAGCTCAAATACTGAGGGGGTGCTTTTCGGTTTATTGTATCGAGGAAATGAGTTAGAAATACGAATTTCATATAGGCAATTACGAATTTGACACTAAATTTTCGGAAGTCCCCAAAAAAAAACGCCTTAACAGCTTTAAGCCATTAAGACGTTTAATGCACACGTAACGGAAACTTTTGTGCTATCCGATACATCGTGTTATTCCCCCCTTATTTAGGCAACAAGTGCCATTTTTTCCGCTTTCTTTTTAGCAGCTTCGTTCTTTTTACGTGTTTCGGCAGCTCGAAGGGCGCGTTTTTTCGTTTCGGCGATGTCGTTGTAAATGGTCAATGTGCCTTCGACTTCCTGTCTGACAGCACTACCGACCGCTTCATGCACGAGATTGCTCAAAGAATAACCTTCCGATAAGGCAATGGTGGTTGCCGTTTCCAATTTGTCCGCCAATTTTCTCAATTTAGAGATAATGAGTGTCATTTGTTGAATAAAAACCCATTTGAGGGTGAGCCGAGCGACGGTTTCGTCGCTGATTAAGACACCTTTGGCACGAATAGCGGGCAGTTTTTCGACAACTGTACCGATGAATTCACCATCTTCTGCATTGGCTTTGTAAGTTGACTTCACATCATCGCTGGTAAATTCACGAAGGGATTCATAAACTTCCGAAAGGTGAAGAACTTCGGTTTTAACGACATTGAAAATGTCATCCGTCATACGGAATGTAAACAGGTTTTTAACTTCTTTAATTTCCATTGTTTTTAAGGATTTAAGAGGTGATATAATAGCGTTTTAAATACAAATGTTTATTCATGTTGTTTTATGAATAATAGTTACAAAACTAATATGTCTATTTATAAGATGCAAATTTATTTCATAAAATACTTCAATTATTTTAAGAATTAAACAGCTGATAGTAACTGCTTTATAAAGTACGAATGAATCAGATACTACCCCCTCAGTATTTTGGCTTAAATAGTAGTAAAAGAGACAATAGGGGTTTAAAAAATATTAAAAAAATGTATTAATTAAGAACTAAGTATTCTAATAAATAATTAATTAAAGATTAATTAGCATTATTTTATTTTTGAATAAAATAAAAATTATTTTTGTTCAGTTATTGTTTAAATATTATCAAATAAAATGATTTCTCAACAAACCAAAATTTACTAAATGATGCCTTTTGACCCAAAATATGCCGATGTATATTTCCATATCCAAAAAGAATTTGAGCAATATAATGCGCTTCCGATGTCCGTTTATGTGACGGCAATGGATGGCTGTATTGTTATGTATAATGAAACAGCCTGTACTTTTTTTTCATTTGACAAAGAAAAGAACTGGATTCAGAAATATTATAGAGATGAAGCCGACCGCAAACGCATCATGGAGAGTTTGAAGCAAAAACAAAACGGCGATTGGTACAAAAACAAGAATGTCGAATTTGTTATCAAGGGTGAGATTAAAAGTTTAAGGTTTTTTATCAAACCCTATTTCACTGATTCGCATGAGTTTGTCGGTTTTTTATGTTTGACTTTTGAGATTAAGCACCTCGAACGGTTTCGCCACTTGAATGATGTGATGCCCGTCAGTATTTTTGAAATTGCAAATGGTCATAAAGTTATTTATGCCAATGAAGCTTCAAATGAATTATTCAATTCAAAAGACCTGAAAGGTCAAGAAGCCAAATCGCTGTTTATCAATGAAGAAGATTATTTTTCGATTGTTGACAATCTGAAAACAAATAAGAAAAGTTTGATAAATGAATTGGTGCGGCTGAAAAAAAATGACATGAAAGCCGCTTTTTGGGGCAAATTGACCATCGTTCCAGAGTTTGATGCTGGCGGCAAATTGATAAAGTCAAAAGGTGTATTAATGGATGCCACTTTTGCTAACTTTTTTGATGAAGTGCCTATCGGTTTGTATATGATAATGATTAATGCGGCAGGTGAACATATTATCGTGACCGCCAATAAGCATTTTGCACGTATCAAGGGCTTTGATGACCCTACCAAAATTGAAGGTGAAAAGATTGATACTTACTATCAAGACGAAGAAACGTTTAAGAAATTTTTAAAAGCCTTAGAAGCCGCACATAAAAGAGGTCAAGTTTTGACGGATTACGTTTCGCACATCGTTGACAAAAAAGGTGTGCGCAAGACGGTGCTTATCAATGCACGGGCGATTGTTGGCAAAAACGATAGGATTGCAGGCAGTGTCGGTGCGGTTGTGGATATTCGGGATAACTTAACACAACAATTGACCGATATGCGCACACGCGACTATGCGAGTTTACTCCATTCCTATTCTGCCATGATCATTAATGTCAAAGAAACGTTGGAAGCCATCATCAGAGGGCATGATGATACGACTGTGCTGCTCAATAAGCATGATGTGAACTTAGCGGAGGCGAGTAAAAAGATAGATAAAGCGATTGACCGTTTGAAAAAGCATTTTGATAATTATATGAAAATCAGAATTGAACGTCATTTGCCGATTGAAGTCGGTATTCAAAAAATAACTAAGAAACTTCATTTATTCAGAAAGAAAGACCAGACAGAAAAGAAAGAACGGGCGGCTTGGGTGCGCTATATTGCGAAGGACATTCGTTGGATTTTTAAAAATGAAATAGACCATACCTATATTCCGAGAGAGATTTATAAGCTTATTTTGGCTGAATTGATGGAAATTTTGCGCTATGCCCGCATCATTTCATTGAAAGTGACCATTCAAGAATTGAAGGACAATCTGATGGATATTGAAACTTTCAAAGAAGCCATCATTCAAGATGTGGACAATCCACTGATTGAAGAAAAAGTAAATATTGACATTATCCTTGAAGATGTTATCAACCATTTAGGGGAATATGCCAATTCACGAAATATTACGATTGATAAAAGATTTACACCCGATGGCAAAAAAATAGTGAGTGGCAGCTGGCGCGAGTTGTATATCGCTTTTTATAACCTTGTTCACAATGCCATCAAATACAGTTGGCGCAAAATGGAAGAAGACCAGCTTTCAACGGTCATTATTGACTGCGAAAAAACACGCACGCATATTTATATGACCATCCAAAATTGGGGCGTTCCGATTCGAAAAGAGGAGTTAGAAAGCGAAATCATATTTGCTTTTACGGCAAGAGGTGCCAGTTCAAGTGACCGCGATAGACGAGGCTTTGGCATTGGATTGTGGCACGCTCGAAAAATTGCCAATCGGCATAACGCAGAGCTGAAATTGAAATCACAAGCGACTATGGGCAATATAGAAACCGATTATACGAAGCCTTTTTTGACAACTGCGACCTTTATACTAAAACTAAAACTTGTTTAAAAATCAAATCAATATGGACAATACCTATAAAGTGCTTTGGATTGAAGACGAAACCGTCCTCGGTCTTATGGAACGCACCACACACCTCGAAATGGTAGAAGATTTTGACCTACAAATTGTCGAAACGGCAAGCGAGGCAGAAACCGTCATTCTCGAACAAGGAGATACTTTCGATGCCATTATCGTTGATATACGCCTGAACCCAGGTCACGACCCCAAATGGGTGAAAATATACAACCGACCAGAAGAACGCTTAGGCATTCATCTGATTAAAATCATTTTTAAAGAACGGCCCTATCTCGTTGATAAAATTGGGATAACAACCATAGAACGGTGGAAAGACATCGAGCCGCTTTTTGAAGAACACGAAAAGGTTGACCCCTCAGTACAATACTACTCGAAGGTGGCTTCAAAAGACCATGAGGAGTTTGAGCAGTTTATTCGGCGCATCATTGAAAATACATAAACAGTTAATCAAAATAAAAAACAACCCAGCCAAAATGGAAAATTTAGTGATAGATAACAACTGGCTAACAACCGCCTTGAGCATCGCTGCTTCGGCGTACATCTTTTTATTGGGTGTACCGACCATTATTTTTCAAACTTATATGCCCGAAGAGCTGCGGGAGATATACATCAAACGCAAAGAAACCCGCAAAAGCCTTGATTCCTTAAAAAGTTTGGGTTTTTTCCTCATCGGGATAATATTTGTGGTGACTTTTGGAAATATCTTTTTGCCCTTGATTTGTTACACTGAACATTCAAAGCCTCCGAAAAATATTGACCCATTTTGTGACGATTATGGTATCTTTTTGTGCTACTATCTATTGGTTTTTATTTTATTTCTGTTGTTTGCTTTTAAGATGTATCAGTACATCAATAAGCAAATCAACAATGGGAATGTACGCAAGCAAATTATCAAGGCAGTCATAATAGAAGCCACTGAATATTTTAATGAACATGGCAAAATCAGGCGAGAAGACATTCAAGACTTGCAAGTAATGGGCAAATCTTTTTCACCTGGATTGAAGAAAAAAGAACTTTTGCAAGAGCTTATGTCATTTTCCCGCTATATTATTCAATCAGGGTCTTATACAGGGGATGAACTAAATGAATTAATAGATGATGTATTGATAGAAGCTTTTTGCTATAATGGCGATACAAGTAGTCGGTCTAATATTTCGGCAATATTGGAGATTTGTAAGCAAATTCCTAACGACCCACTTCAGGATATGTCGTATGTGGATAGGTCTTCTATGTCACGGTTGGTTGATAGGATAACACATATTGCAATTGAAAAAAATGATAAATCTCTCTTCTTTCAAAGTTTTGAATTACTCAAAAAATTACCCAATACGGATGATATGGTGTTTGAAATCTGTAAAAAGAACTATAAATACGAACGTTACGATTTAGTACAGCAAAAAATCATCTATTTAGCTAAAAGTTTTAAGCATATGCCCATAGAAAATATCAACCACAATAAAGTTCGGCACATGCTGTGTTATTTATCATGGTTTTTCTCAGGACATGAACACATGAAGCATTTTACAGAGGAAAAGATCAAAGAGTTGATTGCAGCAAGAATCTTGTCAAATCAAATCTTAACAGATGCCATTGCTTTTTTTCAAAATAAAGCCGATTATGATTCAGCACATTATATTAATCATTTAAGAACGCATTTTTTCTCAAATTGAAAGCATTACTTAATGGATAGTTAATAATGGATAGTTAATAATGGATAATGGATAGTTTAAGTAGATGAACAGAAGTAAAGGGGAAATCTATTTTCTGTAGATGCTTAATAGTCAACGTTTTGTGCTATTCATCACGCATCATTTATCATTCATCATTACTTACCCCCCTCAGTATATCGTCATTTTAAGGCTTTATACTGAGGGGGGGAAAAGGTATAAAAAACAGATAATATTATTTCAAAGACCAAACTTTCCCATTCGTCAAATGCGCCGCCCCATTTTTACTAAACAAAGCCAGTGCATTAAAGTCCTCATTTGGAAAAAACACATCCGTCATAACCGTTTCGTTATCATCTGTGAATAACTCAACAGAAGCGACATCTATGTAAAGGGTCATTTTCAATACATTATCTGTAGATGTACGTGGTGCATAATGGCGACCTGCAAAACCTTTTTCAAAGTCTTTTTTGCCCCCCTCAGTACGGTCAATATAATAACGATTAGTCGCTTTTTCGTAGCCAATTAAGACCTTTTCACCTTTGGCATTGGACAAAACTACACCAAAATCGGCTGCCGTCGTTTTTGATAAATCAAAAGTTAATGAGAGTTCATTGGTCGTTGTTTTAGGTTTTAAATACAAGGAATCTGAAATCGTTTGTTCCGGAATGTCTTGTGATACCCCCCTCAGTATTCCAGTCTCTTTGACAGCTTTTTGAAACAAACGAACACCATTTGGCGTGTTTTTCAAGGACAATTCACGAGGTAAAGTCATTGCGCTGCGCCAAGCAGTCGTTGGTACTTTCTGGGCATATTGCCAATTGCTCATCCAACCTAGAGAAATACGTCGATTGTCGGGTGCTCCGAACCAAGTAACCGTTGCATAGTTGTCAGTTCCGTAATCAAGCCACAGCGTTTCGTCGGGTTTATTGTCATTTTTGAAGGTTTTACCATCAAATTCACCAATAAAATACTGTCCCGCAGAACCATTATTAGGTCCACCTGGGTTGATATTGACTATTAAAACCCATTTTTCTGTATTGCTGCCTTCTACTTTCAAAGGGAATAAATCTGGACATTCCCACACACCGCCATGACTACCTTCCGTTTTGCCAAACTCCCCCGTTTTAGTCCAATCGTTAAGGTTTTTGGAGACATAAAACTCTGCATGTTGTCCCACAGCTAAGGTCATAACCCATTGTTTTCCCGCTTCATACCATATCACTTTGGGGTCTCTAAAATCCTTGATGTTTGGATTCGTCACAACAGGATTGTTGGCGTATTTTGTCCAAGTTCTGCCTTTATCAAGACTGTATGCAATGGCTTGTGATTGAAAACCAAGTTTACCCGATTTTTCACCTGCCATATTATGATAGGTATAAATAGCCACCAAAGGCGGTTCTCCGTCTTTGCCAAAGCCGCTTGTATTGTTGACATCGACAACGGCACTGCCCGAAAAGATATAACCCAACGAATCGGGATACAAAGCAATCGGCAAATGTTCCCAGTGCATCAAGTCTTTACTGACGGCATGACCCCAATGCATCGGCCCCCAAACCGTACTGTCGGGATAGTATTGATAAAACAAATGGTATTCGCCTTTGAAATAGACCATACCATTTGGGTCGTTCATCCAACCTGTTTTGGGTGTGAAATGAAATTGTGGACGATGCTGTTCTACCACTTGCGTTGTTTTTTTATCCGAATTACAGGAAAAAAGGAAGGATATACTGCATAAAAAGAGAAGGACTTTTTTCATGATGAAAAGATATTTTAAGTGAATTTACATAAAAGTAAGGCAGACTTTCGTCTGCCTTAACAAATGTAAGAAATGTATGAAAAATTTGAATTAGGATTTGCAAGATTCAAAAGATGATAAGGATTCTTGACAATCTTTAACATCCTTTGAATCTTACACATCACCTAATTCAAGAAATTAGAATCCTGGGTTTTGCTTATACAAACCGTTTGTGAAAGTGATTTCTGCTTGTGGTATGGGTAGATATTCGTCTCTACCAGCAGTGAATTTAGCGGTTGCTAAGAACGTTCTTCTTACTTTCTCGGTATTGATATAGGCATTCAAAGTAGATTCAGCGATGCCCCAACGAACCAAGTCAAAGAAACGAGGTCCCTCAGTAGCAAACTCCAAACGGCGTTCCCATTGTAAAGCTTTGCGGGCGAATGCTTGTGTCCAACCTATTGCGGTGTAGGATTTCGTATTGTATTTTGATGCGAAAGTACCGTCGGCTTTTTTCAATCTGCCTGTACTCGCAGCGGCGCGGGTTCTGATTTGATTGATTAAAGTCATTGCTGTCGCCAAACCAGTTGCATCACCTATTTCGATAAGGGCTTCAGCTTGCATCAAAAGGAGGTCGTCGTAGCGCAAAATGTCTTCGTTCTTAGCTGTTCCCATAAAAGGTCCGAGTTTGAAATAAGAAGCACTGGATGCCAATTGTTGATGGCGCATGGTGTGGAAATTGCCATAAACACCTGGGTCACGCACCCAACTATTACTGAAAGGCTTTGTATTGTCATACTTATAAGGATGTCCGTCAATACCTACGGTGTGGTCAAGGCGTGGGTCAACGTTTGTTGTTGCCAAGTCTGCGATGGTGTTGTTGTATGTATCGAAATTGGGTAAACCATTCGCATCCGTTGTATAAGCATTGACCAAGTTTTGGCTCGGTGCATGGAATCCACAGCAACCATACTGAGGGGCGCCGTGAGGATAGTTCAAACCGTCCTCAAAGCTCAAACGTCCTGCCGTTGTTCCGTCATTGATGGTAAACTGTATGGCAAAGATAGATTCTGGACCGTTTTCTGTTTCAGGAATGAAGTTTTCAACAATATCTGGACTTAATTTGTATTTTCCAGAAGCAATAACGGCTTGTGTCAAGGTAACAACCTCTTGCAAACGTGTTTTATTGATGTTCGTCACTTTATGCGTTGCGTCTTGCTCATAAGCTTGATATAAGCGTAAACGTGCCAAATAAGCTTGTGCCGCATATTTATTTGCACGTGCCAAATCGGGTTGTGTTGTTGGCAAATTGTCAATCGCATATTGGAAATCAGCGGCTATTTTGTTCCAAGATTCATCATTAGCCAATGTATTTGACGTTTTCAAAATGTCTGCGTCTGTTGCTGTTTCATCAAAAATTGGAATGTTTTTGTACAAACGTTTCATGATAAAATACGAGTGCCCTCTTAAAAAACGTAATTCTGCCAAGCGTGATTTTTTGTTTGGAAAAGTTGCTTCGGTCAACGTATTGACGGCACGTAAAGCGACATTACAACGTGAAATAGACTTGAATAAATTCTGCCAAGTGCGTGTGACGAATGCGCCAATTGTAGGCGTTGTGAGGTTATAATGCTCCATCGCATCAATTTCGCCTACGTCGCCTGTACCGCCACCGCCTTTGTAAGCATCGTCAGAACGGACGCTGCCATAAACCCAATCGCTGTAAATGGGTCCAATCATATCACCGTTGCCAATCGCTGCATAAGCCGATGTAACGAGACCGTCAATAGCAGTCGGTGATGTTAAATCTGATGAAGAAAGCACGCCCGTAGGTGTGTAATCGAGGGAATCTTTACATGAACTGACGATGAATAGTCCTGTAATCATTATGATAGATAATATTCTATTTTTCATTTTCTTATTTTTATTTTTAAAATTGTTTTTTGATAAATATGGTATGCCATATTCTATTTGATTATGCATTCCAGCGTCATTCTTGTACGACCCAGTCGTTATTCTTGTGCTTTCGAGCGTCGTTCTCATGTTCTTGTTGGTCATTCTTATGCTTTTAAACGTCATTATAGCACGACCTACTTGACATTTCGAACCCCCTCAGTATTTTTGGTATCTTTTTACCATTTAAAACAAATGAAATTGGGTACAATCTTAGGAAGATTTTAAATCTTCCTAAGATTGTGGCGCACTCAATATCACTTAAAACGATGCATTAACCCCAAAACTAAACGTCTTAGGAATCGGCACAGGGTCAAGGTCAATGCGCTCTGGGTCAGGACTTAAATACTTTTTGTCTTTAAACCAAAACAAATTTTCAGCCATCGCATAGAAACGCAAGCGTGTGAAAACAGCTTTTGGATAAAGGCTATAACCCAACTGAATATTCCGCATTTTGAAATAAGAAGTATTGACGATAAAATAATCGGAAGTACGCCCCTCATTATTATTGTCCTTCAATGTCAAAGCAGGAACATTTGTACCTGTGTTTGAGGGTGTCCAACCATCAAATACACCGGGTCCGACGTTTTCACGGCTTTTCATCAAGTTGTTGAAAATGGTATAAACATCAAAACCTGTTCTGCCCGCAACACCTGAACCGAAGATAGACGCATCGAAGTTTTTGTAACTCACGTCCACACGCAAACCATATTCTAAGGCAGGTAACTGTGTACCAATCCAAGTACGGTCTAAGTCGTCAATTTTTTTATCGTTGTTGATGTCCACGTAGCGAATACGTCCCGGACCTGCACCGATTTGTTTAGGTGCTGCGTCAACTTCCGCTTGATTTTGGAAAAGACCATTGGTTTTGAAACCAAAAATATCGAATTGAGAGTGTCCGATAATGGTATTGACCAAGTTACCCGCATAAGCTGGACGGACGTTTTCAGGTAATTCAGTGATTTTATCTCTAAAATGAGTGAAGTTTGCAACGATATTGTATTTCCAATCCTTTTTAGCCGTACCACGATAGCCGAGAAGGAATTCCCAACCTTTGTTAGATTTAGCAGCACCGTTCACGGCTTTTGATTGACCTTCGCCCAATGTTGCAGCGACAGGCGGCGTAATCAAAATGCCCGAAGTTTTGCGTGAGAAATAGTCAAATGAACCATAAAGCGCACCTTTCAAGAATGCAAAGTCAATACCTGCATTTATTTCATCTGTTGTTTCCCATTTCAAAGCAGCATTAGCCGCTTGGGTTTGCACGAAACCTGACGGCAACGTACCTGTGTTCTGTCCGCCCAAAGCGTAAGCCGTTCCGATATTCATATATTGTTCCCAGAATCCGCCAACCAATTGCGCTTGTGTTGTACCATAACGTGTATTGAACAAGCCAAAACGTGCCAAATCCCCAATTTGTTGATTACCAACACGACCCACACCCACACGGGCTTTCAATTCAGAAAAGATTTTATTTCCTTCCATAAAACCCTCTTTGTCAAGGCGCCAGCCCAAAGAAGCGGCAGGGAAAATACCATATTGATTGTCTGTACCAAAACGTGATGAACCGTCACGACGAATTGTTACAGCTGCCAAATATTTATCAGAGAAGTTGTAGTCAATACGACCAAATTGAGAAAATAGACGATTA
>JANLQI010000341.1:0-11915 GCA_031367705.1 Saprospiraceae bacterium
CCCCTCAGTATAAACGATGAAAAAGAGCAAAAAGAAGCGGAAATGAAGATGCTAAACGCAGGCAAAATGCTGGGCAGACCTGAGGATTGATAAAAGTATTGAAATTGAGAGTGTTTAGTATTTTGTGTTTCGTGTATTGATAAGCATTGAATATCAATACACGAAACACAAAATACTAAACACTCTCATGAAAATTGCCCTTATACTGAGGGGGGCAAATCAGTCGTAATTTTCCGCTTATTCCTCGGATGAAACATGATGATTGTTTCCCTAAGATACTCCGTATCGAGGTGCGTATAAACCTCCGTCGTCGTGATGCTTTCATGTCCCATCAAGTCTTGAACAACTTTCAAATCTGCGCCACCTTCAATGAGATGCGTTGCAAATGTATGCCGAAAAGTATGCGGGCTGACGTTTTTTTCAATACCCGCCAATACACATAAGTCCTTGATAATCAAGAAAATCCAAATCCTACTGAGGGGTTTGCCCCGCATATTGATGAACACAAAATCGTCGTTGCCAGGCAGCACTTTTTTCAATTGTTTGCGTTCATGGTCGAGGTAAAACTGAACGTGTTTCATGGCATCAGAACCAATCGGCACAAGCCGTTCTTTGTCACCTTTGCCAATAACAGTGATATAACCTTCGTGAAAATACAGGTTTGACCGCTTCAAATTGACCAGTTCGGACACACGCAAACCACAAGCATACAGCACTTCAAAAATAGCTCGATTGCGCTGTCCATTGGGTTGCGACAAATCTATGACTTCAAAAATGCGGTCAATTTCCTCGATGGTCAAAACATCTGGAATGCGCCGCGCTTGTTTAGGGGCTTCGATAAGGTCGGTGGGTGCGACATCAATCACATCTTCAAGCAATAAATATTTGTAAAATGTTTTGATGCCCGACAAGGCACGCGACTGCGAACTCGCTTCCAAACCCATATCCATCAAGTAAGTCATCAAGTCGCTGATGACTTTAGGTGGCACTTCGGTCGGTTGGTAATTTAGGTTTTTTAAAGCTAAAAACTGCTGCAACTTCGCCACATCACGCATATAAGCGTCGAGCGAGTTAGGTGACAGTGAGCGTTCAAGCATCAAATAGGCGCGGAAGCCATCGAGAGCGAGTTTCCAATTCATGGGGGTAAAGGTAAGGACTTAGTGGACACGAATTTCACGAATTTCACGAATTAGTTTTTGGTAAACGATTATCTTTGTTTGAAAATAACATCAAAAGCACGTCTAATTGTCTTAAAATGGAGGAAATTAAAACATTAATAACAAAACTGATTGCGGAAAAACATCCTCAATTCAAGGTTTCATTATCAAAATCTGAAATTAAAATTGTCAGAGGGCAGTATTTTTATACCACTTTAAAACAGTTTGATAAAGATTTTCGCATCACCATATATTCGGGGCTTTTGGCGCACCTACTAAATAAGGGTTTCAATCAAAAAATAACACATTTAAAAAGTGATTTGGAGCGTGTGTTAATTGAAAATGACTTTAATTTCACTTATGTGAATATGGCCGTTTGATTGAGCGTAAAACGAATCGAAATCTTATAACGGCTGTACCCCCTCAGTATATTTATGAAATAAACACATTTTATCTCCATTTAGATGGTGTCTTCAAGATTTGATTTGTAAACTTCCTCAAATAATCGCCCAAAAACGCTAATTTTGCGCCGCAAAAAATAATAGCAATTCAAATATGTCATTTATAGAAGAACTCAAACGCCGCCGCACTTTCGGCATCATCAGTCACCCCGATGCGGGTAAAACGACTTTGACCGAAAAATTACTCCTTTTTGGCGGTGCGATACAGATTGCGGGCGCAGTCAAATCGAATAAAATCAAAAAGCATGCGACTTCGGACTTTATGGAAATCGAAAAACAAAGAGGTATTTCGGTCGCTACATCTGTCATGGCTTTTGATTACAATAACTTGAAAATCAATATTTTAGATACACCTGGTCACCAAGACTTTGCAGAAGATACTTACCGTACATTAACGGCTGTGGATTCCGTCATCGTCGTCGTGGACGTGGCAAAAGGTGTCGAGTCTCAAACTGAAAAACTTGTTGCCGTTTCGCGGATGCGTAATACGCCCATTATTGTTTTCATCAATAAACTCGACCGTGAAGGGCAAGATGCGTTTGACTTGTTAGATGAAATTGAGCAGAAGTTAGGTTTACGTGTACGCCCCCTCAGTTGGCCCATCGGTATGGGCGGCGATTTTCAAGGCGTTTATAATTTGTATGAAAAAACGCTCAACCTCTTTCGCCCACATGGCAAACAGGATGATGAAGTGATTATTTTTGATGACCTCAACGACCCTGAATTAGACGGTATCATCAATCCACGAGCCGCTGCCAAGCTACGTGAAGAGGTGGAAATGGTGGAGTCTATTTATGATGAATTTGATGCACAAGCCTATCGAGATGGTAAAATTCAACCTGTCTTTTTCGGATCTGCTGTCAATAATTTTGGTGTCAAAGAACTGTTGGATTGCTTTTGTGAAATTGCACCTTCGCCCCTACCCCGTTTCACAGAAGAGCGTGAAATTCTGCCAGATGAACAGAAATTTACAGGTTTTGTCTTTAAAATCCATGCGAATATGGATCCGAAGCACCGTGACCGCATCGCTTTTGTGCGTATTTGTAGCGGTACTTTTGAACGAGGTACTAAATATTTGCACGTTAGGAATAATAAAATGATGCAGTTTTCAAACCCTACATCATTTATGGCTGCAAAAAAAGAAGTTGTTGACGAGGCCTTTCCAGGTGACATCGTGGGCTTGTACGACAGTGGTAATTTCAAAATTGGCGATACACTTACTGAGGGGGAGGTTTTACATTTCAAAGGTATTCCAAGTTTTTCTCCAGAGCAATTCCGTTATGTAAACAATACAGACCCGTTAAAATCCAAGCAATTTCAAAAGGGTTTAGACCAGTTGATGGACGAAGGTGTGGCGCAAATGTTTACCCGCGACATCAATCAACGTAAAATTGTTGGGACTGTGGGTGCGCTGCAATTTGAGGTCATTCAATACCGAATGAAAGGAGAATACGGTGCCAGTTGTGATTATGAACCTGTCAATTTGCATAAAGCCTTATGGGTAACGTGTGACGATAAAAAGGCTTATGAGGAATTTTATGACCGCCGCCGCCGTGATATGGCTATGGACAAACACGGTCAACCTGTCTTTTTGGCAGAGTCGGCATGGGCGTTGCAGATGGCGCAGGAACACCATCCGCAAATTCAGTTTCACTTAAAATCTGATTTTTGACAGTTACAATTTTATTGTTTGGATAAATCCTATTTGCAAAACAGAATAATTGCTTTTTTCTATTAGGTTAATTGGTTAATTTTGTTTTTCAAAAAACAAACCTAATCTTTTAAATCAATACATATGAGATTTTTTATTGTTGTGTTATTAGTAATATCCTCACAATTTCTTTTAGCACAAAACACTAACGCTGCGACGCATCGAGACACTGTTTTTACTTCTGTTGGAGATACTTTGGTTGGAAAAATTACCATTGATAAAGACAAAAACAAGTTTGTTCTTAAAGTTCATGCCACTGAAACGGAACTCGACCCGACCGTTGTAGAAGCCTTTGTCATTTATCCCAACGATGGTCATTATGGCAGACAGGCTTATAGTTCTATAATTGGGGAGTTCTATTTATTACAGTCGGGTAAAAATGAACCTATTACGCTTTATGCGAAATCCACCTATGAAGTCGTTGAAAATGATGGCCCTAAATATTTCGTTATCAAAAACAAATATTGTTTGGTCAAAAATGGCGTTCTGTATTTCCCGGATAAGAGTATTTTTAAAGAAGTCATGGTTTATTTAACAAATGACTGCCTTGCCGTTCATAATAAAGTTAGAAAGGGCGTTTATACCATAGATGATATTCCAAGCATGGTTTTAGAGTATAATCAGTGTCATGGTCGGTAATAAATAGGTCAATCTGTTTAGGATTATAAATTGTCTACAAGTTCAAAACTTGCGGACAATTTGTCTTTTTGACCGCAAAGTCGCTAAATAGTAGAACCCCAACCCTGCCGCCACCGCCATTATTGCCATCATAATCCACAACGTTGTATAGCCGAAAGCCGCTATGACCTGTGTACCAAGCATGGGCGAAGTGATATTCGTGATGGAGTAAGCCATGCCGTACAAAGCCATGTACTCGCCTTGACGTGCATCACCTGACCGCATCGTTGCCCAAGAAGTGCTGAAAGGCATGACTAAAATTTCGCCAAACGAAATGGCTATCATATAAAAAATGGCAATGCTGACAGCCCAAGCAGTGGGTAAAATAAACGCCAAATACGATATGCCATAAAACGCAATGCCTAATTGCACAAACCACATTTTAGGGCGTTTATTTTCAATTTTAAATATCAAAGGCATTTCAACAAAGGTGACAGTGACGGCATTGATAGCCATCATAAGCCCAATTTTGGCTTCTGACCAACCATAAATTTCCTTGAAAAACAAGGGAACTGTCCACATGATTTGCATAAAAACAGTTGCGCCTATGAGGGTTAAAAACGTAAAAATGAGGTAATCACGGTCTTTATAAGCCGATTTTTGAGGAAAAACATCTTTTTTAGGCTCTGATACTGAGGGGGGTACTTTTACAACCATTTTTTCACGTTCCTTTTTAGTCGGTTGCCGTGTATCTTTTAAGAAAAAATACAACATAATGGCTGCGCCAAAACACGTCAGACCGTCCACCCAAAACAGCCAATGCCAGCCCAATGACACCAATAGCCCTCCCAAGGTCAAAGCCATAGCAATCGCTAAATTGACTGAAACGCGCAGCAAAGAGAACGCTCGAGTACGCGTCGCTTCGTCGCTGTGCGTTCTGACAGCCACTTGATTGGCAGGACGAAAGGCTTCGGAAGCGATACTTAATAGGAACATTATGGCACAAATGAATGCAAAAGACTCAATATAAACGGCTATAAACAGAATCAAACCATTGAACAAAAGTGTTAATAATTGCACCCGATAATAGCCGATGCTGTCGGTCAGACGACCACCGAGATATTGACCGAGAACTGCACCCAAACCATAGAAACCAGTGACATAACCCGCTTCTTTTATCCCAAAATGTAGGTGTTGTGTCAAATAAAGCGTCATAAAACAAATGACCATCGCCCCGCTTCGGTTGATAAGGCTGACAAATGACAGTAACCATATAATACGTGGAATACCTCTAAAAGATAGAAAAAAACGGCTAAATGCTTTTGCAATCATGGTCATAAGTAATGATGAATGATAAATGATGAACGATGAATGGTGTAAAACGTTGATTATCAATTATCTCCAAAATCAATTTCCCGTTTATTTCTGTTCATCTACTTATTTGTTTTTGAGATGCTAAAGTAAGGAAATGATGAATCCATAAATGATAAATGATGAATTTTGGGGGTATCAATAAGAAAAGCCTTCAACTTTCTTAAAGTCAAAGGCTTTTATTGTCGCTTAAATACCTAAACAAAAATAAATAGGACATTAGATGCTGTACTGATATATGATTATCAACGTTTTACACCATTCATCGTTCATCATTTATCATTCATCATTACTTAAATGCCTGTTTACTGAGGGGGACTGTTTTCAGAAATGTGGTTGATGCGCTGTTTTGTGGCTATAAGCCATAATGCGGTCAAGGACAGAATCTGAAGGATTGAAAAGGACTTTTGGCAGCGCATTTTTAGCATCTCGCAGCATCTCAAATTCGTAAGCCAAAACGTCATTTCCACTCAACTCATTTCGGAGCGTATTTTCTTCTCTCAACGACATATCGTTGTAAATAAGGCGGACAAGATTGTTTTTTGTAGAGATTTTCTCCATTCGCTGTGTCTTTTTAAAAACTGATGATGAAATTTGATTGCTCAATTGATGCGATAAAAACTTTAAATTACGGTTCATTATTGCTTTGTTAACAAATTTTTTCAAAAAAAAAATATGTTTACCCAAATAAAGTTATGAATTATGGTTTTTTATTTTGTTATAAGGAAATGTCGTCACAGTTTTATATGAATCATTCATAAAAACCAAGATGGATTGTTTAGGTGTTTACATTGGGCTTTTTGTCTTTTATACTGAGGGGGTAAAACTGTTATTTCTGTTTTACTCGAAAGAGAAAAAGCCTTAACTTGCACCGTTTTTCGACTAAAAACTCAAACTCTTACCTTTTTATGTATTCAAAAGAACAACAACGACACCTTTATGACCTGTCAAAAAGGTTTTTGAATGAAGTTACTGAGGGGGGGCATTCCCTTGACACAGCAACAAACGTTGCCGATTTACAGGAACTTTTGCGCTACCACGAATGGCGTTATTACGTCTTAGATGACCCGCAAATCAGTGATTATGAGTACGATATGCTTTACAAAAAATTGGAAGCACTTGAAGACTTGTACCCTGAATTGCAAACACCTGACTCGCCGACGATGCGGGTCGGTAACGATATAACAACCGATTTCAAAACCGTTCCACATTTGACAAAAATGCTCTCGCTTGAAAACTCTTACAACGCTGAAGACCTCAACGACTTCGACGAGCAAGTGAAAAAGTTGGCTGATCTGGAAGCCGAAGTAGATATTCAGTACGTTGTTGAACCCAAATTTGATGGTGGCACAATTGCTTTGGTTTATGAAAATGATGTATTAATCCGTGCTGCCACACGTGGCAATGGCACGATGGGTGAGGAAATGACGGCTAATGCAAAGGTCATGCGCTCGATTCCGTTACGAGCAGCATTTTCAAAATCGGGTATTCAAAAAGTTGAATTACGGGGAGAAGCCTTGATTCGGAAAGACACTTTTGACAAAGCCAACAAACAACGTGAAGCCGATGGGCAGCCACTTTTTGCTAATCCTCGCAATGCCGCCACAGGCGGTTTGCGGACAAAAGACCCAAAGGAAACCAAGGCACGCGGGCTTGAAGCCTTCGTTTATCAGCTCGGTTATGCCGAAAATAGGGATGGGGGGCTTGTGTCAAATCAATTCAAAACACACCACGATTCTATTGAATATTTAGGCAGTTTGGGCTTTAAAGTGCCTCATGCGGCTACGAAAGTCTGTAAAAACATAGCAGAAGTCATCGCTTTTTGCAATGAATGGCAGGAAAGACGCGACAGTTATGACTACGAAATTGACGGTATGGTTGTCAAAGTCAATGACTTGGAATTGCAGTCACGTTGTGGCTACACGTCGCATCATCCACGGTGGGCGATTGCTTTTAAATTTAAGGCGAAACAAGCGACGACGAAACTCCTAAATGTTGAATATCAAGTTGGAAAGGTCGGTTCGATAACGCCTGTGGCGAAGTTACAGCCTGTTCAGTTGGCGGGCGTGACCGTTTCGTCGGTTTCGCTGCACAATGAGGATTTTATAACGTCAAAAGACATTCGCATCGGTGATACGGTTTTAGTTGAAAGGGCGGGTGATGTCATTCCGTACATCGTCAAACCGATGGTGGACTTGCGTGATGGCTCGGAACAAGTGATTGAATATCCTCAATTTTGTCCTATAAATAAGGTAGAAAAAGTCGCTTTGATACGTGAAGAAGGCGAGTCAGCATGGCGTTGCCCTGTCTGTACGTGTGGGGCGCAGGACTATCAGCGTTTTGTTTTTCACGTCTCAAAAGATGCTATGGATATTGAAGGTATGTCGAAGGCAACGATTGAGCGTTTTCAAGCCGAGGGTTACTTGCAAACATTGGCTGATGTTTATCGGTTGAATTATGAAGCGATTTCAAAATTGGAAGGTTTTGGCAAAAAATCGGCAGATAACATTGAAAAAGCAATTGAAAAAGCAAAAAAGAACCCGATTCAGCGCCTTTTGCACAGTTTGAGCGTACATCATTTAGGTAAAAAAGCGGCTAAATTGCTGGCAGCAGAAGTGGAACACGTCTTGGATTTAGCCACTTTTGATGTCGAACGGCTGACTTCTGTTAAAGAAATAGGTCCTGTTTTGGCAGAAAATGTGATTGACTATTTCAAAAATGAAAAAAATATTGCCGTTCTGAAAGATATGGAAAGTCTCGGTGTCAACCTCACGGCAACCGACGAAGACCGCAAATTGGCTCAAAATACTGAGGGGGTACTTTTTGGCAAAACGATTTTGTTTACAGGTACTTTGATGCAATTTCCACGTGAACAAGCGGAAAAAGCAGCAGCAGCAGCAGGTGCAACGATTTCTTCAAGCGTTTCAAAAAACCTGAATATCCTTGTTGTGGGCGAAAAAGCGGGGTCAAAACTGAAAAAAGCACAGGATTTGAAAATCGTTCAGATATTGTCGGAGCAGGAGTTTTTGGATTTGATAAAGTAATAGTGGATAAAGCAAAAGCGTATAGTACTGAGAATTCTATACGCTTTTCTAAAAATAGATTATTATATTTTTATTCAGATATTGAAACAGTATTAATGTCTTTATTCAATATTTGTTTTGATGCAAAATTTATAGGCGGTAAATTTATTGGATTTAATCCTGCTTGTAGTGTTAAATTGGACAAAAATGCTCTTATATATGGATACACAATTGATGGTGCACTAATATTTTTGTAGTTATCAATTACATCATCGAGTATTTCACCAAATAGTTCAAAATGACCAATTGCTTCAATCTGAATAGTCAAAGGCTTTTCTGGTTCATTACTACCAATTTTAATAAAAAAATAGGCTTCAAATTGATTTGGATTAATATTTTCATTATTTATAACATTCTCAATAGCAACGTTATAGCTATACTCCTTTGCAGAAGTACCCCGTTCAAATAAGATTTTGATTACATCAAAATAATTAAAAATTAAGCCTCCCTTTTTTTCTTCCATCATAATTTATGCTGCTAAAGCGTATTCATCAAGTTTAGCAATTCTATTGACATTATTGACTACTTCAATATTTTTTATATTTGATATTGAAGTATTTTCAATAGAATCCTTAGAAAAATATTTTTTGCCTTTAAATGTAAAAAAAGAAAGTTTTAAGAGATGCATTTTCATCTCCATTTCTTTTTGTTTTTGCCTGATAATTCTATTATTATTTTGTTGTTTTCGCCATAACTGCCATTGTTCATCAGTTAAATTGTTAACAACATTATAAAATTCTTTATCTAATTTTTCCCAATTTGCCATTTTCTTGATTTTTATTTTATTTATAATGTATGTGTTATAGTACTTTTAATAAGTAATGACATATCAAATAAAACTATTTGGATTCTTTTCTTGTAGTAAAATCCTGTAACTTTTAAAAAATCTTTTTTATTATTTGCAGGTAAATCTTGAAATCGCATTGCTTTGACACCTTTCCAAATATCATAGTCTTGTATAAAATTATTAAATTCTTGTAATGTTGGTCTATCATTAAATTTTTCAAAGTATAGACGTGCAAAATATTCGATTTTGTCTACAAATTTATAGTAATCTATTTCATTAAATACAGTATCTATAACATCTTCGTCTGTATCAAAGTTCAAATTAACTTCAATAGCATAAATATCAAATGATGTATATTTTTTTATAGCTCCCCATTCTCTTGCAAACTCAAAATCTTGCCAAAAATAATAACCGTCTCCGAGCCATTGGTCTTCTCCTACTGCATAAATTATATATTCTGTACCTCTATGCTCGCTAGTATGGTAAACGGTAATCATTCAATTTGAGATTGATTATTAATTTATTGAGCAAAAATATCAATTATCGAGTAATTTTAAGCACTTTTTAATTTATTTTATCGAATTATCCACTATTATTTCCCCATCAACATAATCGCCGCCATTGTCTCAATACCATCAAACAGGCAACCAATCCTTAGATTTTCATTTTCGCCATGTTGATTATTGTCATAATTGACCACAGGAACGGTCAAAGGCGGCGTGTTTAGTATTTCTTCAAATAAAAACAAGGGCAAACTACCGCCAGCAGATGGCATCAAAATCACTGCTTCTTTTGTCGAATTTTGAACAGCTTTGACAACACGTTGCGCCAACGGTAAATCCATAGACGTGCGTTGCGCATTGTAGCCGCTGCCCGTTCTGATGGTGGCAATGTTTGGAAATTTCATCCGTTCTTCGTCCGTTGGTTCGCGGTCAAAAACTTCGTAGCCTTGCTTTTTGATGTGATTTATGACTTTTTGTACTTGTTTTTGCGCATCATTGCCTTTCACAAGGCGCAAATCAAGCGTTACGGTTGCCATTGTGGGGATGATATTAGAAGCCAATTTGCCGACGTTTGCGCTGACGATGCCGTTGATATTCAGCGTGGGCAGCGTTGTAATGGACTCCAAAAACGTTCTTTCGGTACTTTCTGCTTGTGCAAATGCCAGTTCACGTTGCATCATAGGCGCAGGGTCGGGAATAGTAGCAAGGGCTTCGCGCTCCAATTTACTGAGGGGTATCACATCGTCGTAAAAACCGTCAATCGTGACGTGCCCTTCGTCGTCCTTCATGGTGGCGAGTAAACGGGTCAATTTCCAAGCAGGATTGGGTGCCCAATTGCCATAATTACCTGAATGAAGTGGTCTTTTTGCACCAAAAACCGTCACATTCATATTCACATCACCGCGTACACCAAAAACAATTTGCTTGCGACCCGACGCATGAAGCGGACCATCAGATATGACCCACATATCGGCTTTCAAAAGGTCTTTATTTTTTTCCAAAATTTCATTCAGATGCGTTGAACCTTTTTCTTCTTCGCCTTCAAATAGAAATTTGATGTTAATCGTAGGCGAAATACCGCTTTGACGCAAGGCATCATAGGCATTAATGATGGCAAAAACACCTGCTTTATCGTCCGATGATGAGCGTCCATAAATGCGATAATCCATACTGAGGGGTTCGTTTTCCTTTGGAAAATCTATGAATTTACCGCCTTTATCAAGGGAAGTCGTTGCCATTTGGGGTTTAAAAGGCGACAAACCTTCTGCCCATTTGTCGGGATTGACGGGTTGACCGTCATAATGGGCATAAAAAACGATGGTTGTCGTGGCATTTGGCACTTTTACTTCGCCAAAAACGGCGGGAATCGCTCCTTTTGACGTGCCGTGTAATAGTTTGACATTTGTTATACCTCTTTTTTCCATCATGTCCGCTATGAAGCGCGCATTGGCAGAAAGTGAAGCGGTATCGTTCATCGTATTGGGCAATGATAGGAATGTTGCATATTCTTTCAACAAAGCATGTTGCCTTTTTTGATGAAAAGCGGTTACTTTACTGACCTGTCCCGAAATAGTCGGGAGGGGTGTGTTTTGACCATGTAGAATGGAAAAAAGAACGATGAAAGAGATTGAGAGAATGATTTTTTTCATGATGACAGTTTGATTTTTTAACTGATAAATAATTGATAATCAATTTTATAACTAATAAATTTGGTGCGCGCCAAATGTAATTTGGCGTTATGTTCCCTTATTTTGTTTCTGCTTCATCTTCATCAATATGCAATAAATGTAAAAAGCGATGCACCATTGGGGCGAAGAAAATCGCCATAAGAGAAAGGAACGTCACGCCGCTATAAATGGCATAAAGTGCTGAAAAAATCTTTCCACCATCGGATTCTACCGAGCCTATGGGTCCCATGCCCGTTAAAATCATGGAGGCGCAGAGGAAGGCATCTACCCACGAAGGCTTATCGGTTCTGACGTTTTCTTGCCCAAAATACCAATAGCCGACAGTGCCAATTATCAATGAAAATACAAGTAAACTCATTGAAATAAGGAAATATTTAAGCAAACGATATCTATAGAGCTGAACGGAAGCCAGTGACTCGCCTTTGCGCTCGAAGCTTAGAATTGAACGCGTGATAACCTTTCTTTTTTTCATCTATTCAAAGATTTAAAACGACTTATTTAAGTTGGAAATGAAATTTTACCCATCGAAACACTTG
>JANLQI010000349.1:0-9603 GCA_031367705.1 Saprospiraceae bacterium
AATGGCGAATTTAAATACGGACGCAATAAAAAAGAGAACCTACGATGCCATTGTCATCGGCTCAGGTGTCAGTGGCGGTTTTGCTGCCAAAGAATTGACTGAAAAAGGCTTAAAAGTCCTTATGCTCGAACGAGGTAAGCCTCTTGAGCATATTACAGGCTATGCCGAAGCAAATAAAGACCCTTGGGAATACGAGCATCGCGGCAGAATCACCATTCAACAAGCCCTCGACAATCCGTTCCAAAAGCGTGATTATCCGATGTCAGAGCAAAACGCTAAATATTGGTTTGAAGATAAAAAAGCACTATACGAAGAGGTAAAACGCTTCGATTGGTTCCGTCCAGATATTGTTGGTGGCAAATCCATCATGTGGGGTCGTCAATCTTATCGTTGGACAGACATTGATTTTGAAGCCAATATGAAAGATGGACATGGCGTGGACTGGCCTATTCGTTATGCAGATATTGCACCGTGGTATGACTATGCAGAAAGGTTTGTGGGTATTTCAGGTGAAAATTTGGATAATTACCCGACATATCCAAATGGGCAATTACTGCCTATGATGCCTATGAATGTGGTTGAAGCAGATGTCCGCAAACGTATCGAAGCCGCTTTCCCAAATCGGCGTATGACAATGGGTCGTGTTGCCAATTTGACCCAAAATCACAATGGTCGGGGCGCTTGCAATTATCGGAATATGTGTAGCCGTGGCTGTCCTTTCAGTGCTTATTTTAGTACACAAAGTTCAACTTTACCTGCTGCTATGGCGACTAAACGCTTGACAGTTCGTCCTCATTCTATTGTCAATTCTATCCTTTACGATGCTAAAAAAGGAACGGCAAAAGGCGTTTTAGTCATTGATTCTGAAACAAATGAGCAAATTGAGTACAATGCGAAAATCGTTTTCGTCTGTGCTTCTGCCATCAGTTCAGGTTGGATTTTGATGAATTCTATATCCCCTCAGTTCCCGAATGGTTTGGGTAATTCAAGCGGCGAATTGGGTCATAATGTCATGGATCACCATTTCAGAACAGGTGCAAGTGGGCAATTTGAAGGTCATTTAGACAAATATGTCTATGGTCGCCGTCCAAATGGCACTTATATCCCTCGTTATCGCAATGTTGGGGACGATAAACGCGATTATTTGCGTGGTTTCGGCTATCAAGGTGGTGCAAGCCGCAGTGGTTGGGGTCGTGTCGTCGCAGAAGAAGGTTTTGGTGCAGAGATGAAAGCTATGGCAACAGAGCCAGGTGGCTGGAGTATGTCCATGACTGGCTTCGGTGAGTGTCTGCCTTACCATGAAAATCATATCCGTTTGAGTCCAGATAAAAAAGATATTTGGGGACAACCGACACTCATTTTTGATGTTGAATTCAAGGAAAATGAGAAGAAAATGCGTATTGATATGGCAAATGATGCCAAAGAAATGTTTGAAGCTGCGGGTTTGAAAAACGTCCGTACTTATGACAACGGCTCTTGGCCCGGCATGGCTATCCACGAAATGGGTACAGCGCGTATGGGTAAAGACCCTAAAACATCGGTTCTGAACAAATGGAATCAAATGCACGATTGCAAAAATGTGTTCGTAACCGATGGTTCATTTATGACTTCTGCTGCTTGTGTCAACCCGTCTTTGACCTATATGGCAATGACTGCACGTGCTGCCGACTATGCTGTTTCAGAATTAAAAAAAGGTAATTTGAAATAACTGACTATTGTTGAATGATTATTGATTAATTGTAGGATGTAGCCCAATAATCATTAATCAATAAACAATAATAAATAAAGAAGGCCCCCTCAGTATAATTCGATATTGAGGGGGTCTCTTTTTTGTTAATCCATGAAAAAGTGTTAATTTTGAGAAAATATAAAAGATATGGAAACATCAGCTATTGCCAAACGTCCAAAACGAGAACAAAAAATTCCAGATAACCTTATTTGGGAAGTGCTTGACGGTAAGCCGCTCTACCGTCGGGGTTACATGGACGTTGTGAGAAAACTTAAAACTATTGAAGATATTATAGGAAAAAGTAGCTATCAATCGCTCATTACAACATATTTAACAATTCTCTTAGCACGTCAATTAGATGATAATATCTATGATATTTTGATTGGAGAGCCAGGTGTTCATTTAAAATATAAAGACAATATTTCAAACGATATTGCTATTTTCAATCGGTTGTCTGCCAATCAAATTACTAAAAAGTATGCAGATTATTCACCTAAAATCGTCCTTGAAATAGACATTGATATTGACCCAACGAGTATGTCCGATTTTGATTATTTGAATACAAAAACGCAAAAAATGCTTGATTTTGGCGTTGAAAAAGTGATATGGATTCTCACAAATAGCCGTAAAGTTATAGTCGCTATGCCTAAATCTGCTTGGTTAACAATGGATTGGCATAACGATATTGAGATAATGGACGGTATCGTTTTCAATATCCATAACTATCTTGAAGAAAGGGGCATTGACATTTGATAATAAGCAGCCCTTCCCGAAAGAATCGGGATTTCGTTCCTCAACAGTATTTTCATCTAAAAACAAAGTCTTTTAACAATAATCAATCTAAAAATATGAATCGTCGAACTGTTTTAAAAACTATGACAACAACCGCTGCCGCTGCTTTCGTTTCTGAAAGCCTTTCCACGCGTCTTGAAGCCACGAATGCTGCGCTGGATTCATCCATCTCTGGCAAAATCAATCATTCCGCTTGTCGCTGGTGCTACAGCTCTGTGCCACTCGATGAACTCTGCAAACGCGGTAAAGAAATCGGTTTGCAAGGCATTGACCTTTTGACGCTTGAAGAAGTGCCAACGGCTCAAAAATACGGATTGACTTGCTCTATGGTGCATCACGATCTCAAAGGCTATGGCATTCCAAAAGGCTTCAATCGCCTTGAAAACCATAAGGATCTGGTCGAATATTACTTAGACCGCATTCCAAAAGTCGCCAATTTAGGCTTGAAAAACTTCATCTGCTTTTCCGGCAACCGCGCAGGTATCAGCGAAGCACAAGGCATGGCAAACTGTGTTGTGGGGTTGAAAAAAATCATGGCAATGGCTGAAAAGCACAATGTCAATATCGTTATGGAGCTTCTGAACTCAAAAGTAGATCACAAAGACTATCAATGTGACCACACCGATTGGGGTGTTGCCTTAACAAAAGCCGTGGGTTCAGAGAACTTCGGCCTGTTGTACGATATTTACCATATGCAAATCATGGAAGGAGACGTTATCCGCAATATCCGCGACAACCACGAATACATCAAGCACTACCACACAGGCGGTGTTCCTGGTCGCAACGAAATTGATGATTCGCAGGAACTGTATTATCCTGCCATCATGAAAGCCATCGTTGATACGGGTTTTAAAGGCTTCACAGCCCAAGAGTTTATTCCTAAAAATGCGGATAAATTGGGGTCGTTGGAAAAATGTGTTAAAATCTGTGATATTTAAGACTCACCAACTTACCGCAAGTTGTGAACTTGCGGTAAGTTTTTAATTTAAAAAATGAAAAACCTTTACACCTTCGCATTGCTCTTCGTTGCGGTTCTCTTTATGTCCGCTATAAAATCACCTAAACCGTTGAGAATCATCTTCTTCGGTGATTCCATTACCCAAGCAGGTATCAGACCTGACGGCTATATTGACAAACTGAAACAGATGTTGGACAAAAACGGCATCAAGGACAGCTATCAACTTGTGGGCGCAGGTATCGGTGGGAATAAAGTTTATGACCTCTATTTGAGGCTTGAAGAAGACGTGTTAGAACAAAAGCCCGATGTCGTTGTGATATGGGTTGGTGTCAATGACGTGTGGCACAAACGCACCTTTGGCACAGGCACAGACCCCGATAAATTTGAGAAATTCTACGTTGCCATCATCAAAAAATTGCAAGCACAAGGCGTAAAAGTCATTGTGGCGACTCCTTCAACAATTGGTGAGCGCACCGATTTCTCCAACGAACAGGACGGCGACCTCAACCGCTATTCGCAAATCATGCGCGACATTGCAGCCAAATACGACTGCCCTGTGGCAGATTTCAGAAAGGAATTTTTGAAATACAATTTGGAAAAAAACAAGGACAACCGCGAGTCTGGGATTTTGACAAGCGACCGTGTGCATCTGAATGAAGCGGGCAATCAGTTCGTGGCGGACATACTGTATAAATTGTTAGTGAGGTAATCGCCCCCCTCAGTAAAAAATATAACACATCACTAAATATGGTAAAGTTTCATTCTTTTTGAGGTATTGTTAGAAAATACAAATAGTCCGTCTTAGCTTTGTTCCAACAATTTAAATTAATCATGTAACAATCATTTTTTAACTAAAACTAAATATACTTTTTAACCAAAGTTAACAGATTCATTTCATTCATATGATGTAAAAATGAGGAAAGTGATATTTATTGACTATTGAACGATTTTCAATATAGCTCATGCAGACGAAGCGTACGGTCTCATGTATGGGTGTGCTTTTTATGAAAAAGGGCTAATGCCGTCGGAATTGCCACTCCGTTGACGGCAAAAGCCCCCGATTTTAATCATTTTTTAAAACGAATGACTTATGAAAAAGTTGTTTATTTCCAAAATGGCTTGTAGCGTCCTGGTTACGCTCGCTGTTTTAATATCGTCTTGTAAACAAGACCAAGTTGCACCAAATGCATCCACTACATCCACATCGAAAACCTTGAAAATGAGTGGGGTTTCAGATGTTAAAGGCAAATTTACAGTGCAAGATGGAATTTTGCATTTTGAAGACTCTAAAGCTCTTTTCGATTTGTTGGAGCAATTGAGGCTGTATGATATTTCCGAAAGAAGGAACTTCGGGAAAGATATTGGCTTCAAATCAATGTTGAGTGTTTATTGCGATATTTTGGTTAAAAGTGCAGCCATAGATGACAAAGATGCATATTTTGCTTTGCTTAAACAAAATGCGGATGTCATAACCTATAAAGAAGATGGTACGTTTGATTTTAAAACAGCAACTCCGCTTGTGGCATCTGTTACTAATAGAGAGGGTATTTTGTATGTAGGGAAATCAGTTTACCAATTTACTGATTATGGTGAAGTTATCCTTTTCGATGGAGATATTAATAGGCTTTCAGTTGTGACAAGAAATACAACTTCTGATGAAAATGTGAAAGTGTTTGTTACTAAAAATGATATCGCTTTGAGAACCCCTTGTGGATTATGGAGAGATACAACTGTTGATATAAATGATAGGAAGGGGCATCTAAACGCATCAAGACAATCTGTATATACATGGCAAAGTACAGATAGTAATGGTTTCCGTATTTATGATGTCTATAATTCGTCTTATACAAAAGGCGACCCTTTTAAGTTTGTATGGTCATTTGGTTGGAAGTGGAAAAATTACTCCACACCCAATACTTTGTCTATGAACCAAACACTTCAATCATATAATGGTGTGTGCCAATATGGTGATAATTTTTCTTATTCAAATAATTGGAACGCTATTGATTATAGCGGAAATGGTTGTACAGTAACAGATATAACTGAAGCTAACTTAAGTCAAAATTTTTCTTATTATACTTCAATGAACCCTACACAGTATGTAATGAATAACACAAGTGTTGTTTGTACTATTATTTGTAATTAATCACCTTAGGTGCTGTGAGTATTAAAATAACTCACAGCACTTTTGTAATAAAATTATTAAAATGAAAATAAAAAACAGCCTATTACTTCTCCTCTTTTCTTCTTTTCACACCATTCTTTGCGCACAATCCGTCACAATCAAAGTTTATGGACTGTACAACAAAACGGAACAAGTAAAAGTAGTGGACAATAACATTGGTATAAGTTTAGGAGGTTTTGACCCACAATATGGGTATCAAGGAGGTGTTTTATATACACACCCTATTTACAAATCCTTTGTTGCTTTGGGTGAAGTGGGCTATTTGACTAAAGGTTATAATACAATTGATTCACGTACTAAGAAAAAATTACTTGAGGTCAATTACAAATACCTTTATTTTAAACCTTCACTGGGCTATCAATGGTATGGCTTTACCATTTCTGCGGGCTTATTTCTGAACTTACTACTCAATGAAGAAGCGGTCAAAAAGTCATGGTCAAATAGCATGTTTAAAAAACCAGAAATAGCTACCAGTTTTGAATTATCTTATCAATATAAAAACTTAGGTTTGTCAATAAGTACAAATAATAACACCGAACCTATGAGAACAATTACTGCTTTTAGCGATGTCTTCGACCACTATAATCATTGGTATGCTATTGGTTTGTCTTACCAAATTTATAAATTTAAACAAAACACAAGTAATCCATAGCCGCTTTACCCCCTCAGTATAAAAACACTTTTACAATAAAATGAAACAAAAAATCACCCTACTTTCCCTTTTTTTAATCGTTTGTATGGGTGTAACCGCCCAAAACACCCTAAGCGGCTACATCTATGACATACAAAACCGCGAGCCACTCATCGGGGCAACGATATTCGACAGCCTCACGCAAACAGGCACAACCGCCAATGAATTTGGCTATTATCGTTTGTCTTTACAAAAAATGAATACGGCTTTACGTGTTTCTTATGTCGGTTATCAAACGCAAAGAGTGGCTTTGTCGGACATCAGAAAAGACACCGTTTTGAATATCTTTTTGACCCCCTCAGTAAATTTAGCGGCAGTCACAATCGTCGGCAATCGAGACAATAATATCGAAACCATACAGCCCGGCAAAGTCAATGTGCCGCTTGAACGCTTGCAAGGCATCCCCTCAGTAGGCGGCGAGCGTGATTTGCTCAAAGCCTTGTCGGTGCTGCCCGGCGTGGCAAACGGTGCAGAAGGTACGTCAAGCCTTTTGGTGCGGGGTGGCGGTCAAGACCAAAATCTGTTCATTTTGGACGGTGCAAATACCTACAACACAGGGCATTTGCTCAATTTTATCTCTATTTTCAATCCAGATGCCTTGAAAAAGGTGGATTTCTACAAAGGCGGCTTCCCGGCTCGTTTTGGCGGCAGACTGTCCTCTGTCGTTGATGTGACGTTCCGAGAAGGCAATAAACAGCATTTTGAAGGCAAATTTGAGATTGGACTCATCAATTCTAAACTCACTTTGGAAGGTCCAATAGGCAAGTCGGGCAAAACATCTTACCTCTTTGCAGCAAGGGCAACCTACCTCGATGTCGTGCAATTCCTCGTCGGCAACAGCTTAAAAAACGTCAAACGAGGGCGCAAAGAAACCTTTAACGGCTACGATTTTTATGACATCAACGCCAAAATAACACATGAATTTGATGACAAAAACAAACTCTATATCAGCTATTACGAAGGTTTAGATTGGCTGCGTTTTGCCAGTAAATACCAATACGCCAGAGAATATACCAACTATTCAAACAGTATCACCAATCGGGCTTTGAGCGCACGTTATTATAAAGTTATTACGCCCAATTTTTCGATGAATACAGGTTTAAACTATACTATAAATATTGGTAAAAGTAAAAACTATATTTTATCTCAATTTGGTTATACAGGTTTAAATAAAAGTGTTTTTGATGAAACAAATTATAAAGCCAATAATTATCTTGAAGATTATAATGCTTATATGCGTTTTGATTATTCTCCGACATCAAAACATTTTATTCGTTTTGGTTTAGAAACAACTGTACATCAATATAAAACACACCAAAGTACAAATACTTTACGCCAATATACGCTTGATTCAACAATTTTAAATGTCACAAACAATTTAAACAATCCTTTACTGAGGGGGTATGAAAATGCTATTTATATAGAAGATGAAATAAGTTTTAATAAAAATATAGTTGCGAATATAGGTTTACGTGCTTCTTTATTTAAAAGTATAGATAAAACATTTAGCAATTTAGAACCCCGTTTTGCTTTGCGTTATACTATTCCAAACATATTGACATTGAATGTAACGGCTGCACAAACAATACAATACAGTCATGCTTTATTAAGTAATGAAATAGGTTTAGATAAATTAGTTTGGGTGCCTTCTTCAAAAGATTATTTACCTGAAAAAGCCAATCAAATATCTTTTGGCATTGCTAAACAATTAAAAAGTATAGATTTAGATATTTCGCTTGATGTTTATTATAAACAAATGCGCCACTTAACGCAATTTGTATTTCTTCAAGAAGATAATATTTATCAAAATTGGCAACAAAATACCTTACGCAATGGCAAAGGTGAAGCCTACGGGTTAGAATGTATGGTTAATAAAACAGAAGGTCGTTTTAATGGTTTAATGTCTTATACTTTATCATGGAACAATCGGCAATTCGATAATTTTAATGGTAATAAAATATATCCTTTTAAATATGATAGACGACACATCTTTAACACTTATGGTTCTTATCAATTATCAAAAAAATGGAAAATAGGTGCTTTGTGGACATACAATACTGGCTTCCGCATCACAACGCCTAACGGTCAATTGGTCGGTGTGCCTTTTTTTGACAATAATTCTTTACTCTATACAGAAGTGAACAACAGCAAAATGCCCAATTATCATCGCCTTGATGTCAATGCGATTAAAGAAAAAACCTTGAAAAACGGGCATCTTCAGACGTGGAGTATCAATGTTTATAACGTTTATTCAAGGCTCAACCCGATTTTTGTTTATGTTCGGAAAGAATATAAAAACATCTCAACAGGCGTTGTGACTCCTGCAAAAGTAAAAGGTATTGTGTTATTGCCGATACTGCCTTCTGTGAATTATGCTTTGAAGTTTTGAAGAACACACATTTCACTTAAACATTCACTCTTAAAATCATTTTTTGTTTTAAAAGTAGTCAAATAAAACTCTTAAATGACCTTAAATACCTTATAATCCTTAAACGATGAAAGAATATAATTATAATTTTTTAATCATTTAAGGACTATAAGGTATTTAAGGTCATTTAAGAATTAGAATTTAAACGAAAGAGGTATTTAAAGTTTTACAAATGCTGAATAATAATAAATTTATGAAAAACATCTTTCTATTTCTCATAACAGCCTTAACGATAACGGGTTGCATTGACACCGATTTGAATTACGTATTGCCTTATACCCCTACACCCGTAGCAATCGGTTTTCTCGATTCAGTGAACGGTGCAAGGGTTTTTGTTGGTAAAAATGCCACTATCCTAACAAAGGATTCGAGTATCGTTAAAGATGCCACCGTCAGTTTGTGGTCAGACGAAGGTTTGGTTGAAAACTTGTCTTTTTTAAGCAATAATGTCTTTGTCAGTTCTGCAAATTTTAAGGTGAAACAAAACAAAAACTATTATTTTAAAGCCACTACCCCCCTCAGTAAAGACAGCCTTATTTCTGAAAAAATAACTTTACCAGCCCTTGTACCGATACTGAATGTCCGCTATAAATACACCAATTCAAATCAAGGACAATTAAATCTTTATGTGGATATAAAAGACCCCAATGGCTTCAATGCCTACACTTTTTATGTGCAACGATACAGTAAAGACACCCTTTATGATGAACAAATCATAGAAAATCCCTTGTTTGTGCCTAAAAAAAGTATCATTTACAGCGATAGAGAATTTCAAGGCGCGACACATACTTTCGTGCTGGAAAACTTGAATACAGATACC
>JANLQI010000359.1:0-2926 GCA_031367705.1 Saprospiraceae bacterium
AAATCAGCGTAAATCAGTCGCATCAGCCAAATCAGTGGCCTAAAAAATTCACTTTGTTTAATCCTCTTTATGTTTGTTGATGCTATTTCAATTTTGAAAAATCAGTTGGATACATCAAAATAGACTCCACGCTCGTTGTCAAAGGCCCACCGCCTTTATCTTCTGATGCTTTTTTCGTTGCAATCCATTCTGGGTCGCTGCGGAATTTATCGAAAGCAGCTTTTGCCGCTTCTGGCGATTGGTGGGTCAAAAAGTAATAAAGCGTATTGTCTGCGCCTTGTGCGGCATCAGTTGGTGTCCAATAAAACTTGTTGGTCATGCCGTATTGCTCAAAACGATTGACCGTAAAATCTCTAAAACGGGTCAAAAGATTGTCCAAATTATTAGGTGTTGTATGATAAATCCTAAATTCCCAAACATGGTTGTTTAAGCTGGAAATAGTATTATTAGGTGAAAAATCAGTCGTTTTCAAGAAAACGCTTTCCACTTTGGTCACTATTTTGCCGTTTACTTCGCTTTCTTTCGCCACTCGTTGCCAAAGCGTATCGGCTGAAAAGGCTTTCCAAGAAGCATCTCTGGCGGCTCTGTTAGGGTACGAAAGAATGTAATACAACTTGCCGTCGGGGTTGTCCAAAGGTGTCCAATAGCCCACATTTGTCATGCCATGACTTTCAAAAATTTTAGTCGTGTGATCTCGGAAGCGTTTCAATAAGTCATTCAATTTGCCTGGTGCTGTATAATAAACCCGCAATTCGTAGCAAAGCGTATCTTTTGTCGGCATTTTTGGCGACTCAACTGCCATACCTTTTGGCTTCTGACCTGACTTCGCCCACGCCCGCAACGCATCAAAAGCGATAGCTGTTTGCTCGTTGCTGAATGCACAATGCCCTTGCCCGTTGGTGTAAAACGTCTTCAAATTCTGCTCTTTGTGCATTTGATGCACCAAATTATCGTATTTATCCAAACCATACTGAGGGGGTATCAATTGGTCATAAGTCGTGTGCATCATCAACAAAGGCTTGTCAATAATGCCTGTGCGGTCGTAGGTTGTGAGGCGTTGATTGGAAGCCGTAGCTGCCACACGTTCTACTTTTTGGTTAATCTCCCAATCATTTGGAAAACCAGAGTAAATCGTATTTGTATTGTCAAAAGGGTTACCGCCTGACTGCGCCGCTAAGTCCCTTAAAACACCTTCTGAAAACATCAGATTGAAAGGCATGTCTTGCAATTTGATGTCATAATGTTTGGCAAATTCAGCCTTCAAATCGTCCTTATACTGGATTTTACCGACGATTTCGTAGGCTTTTTTCATTTTTTCACGACCATCGCCTGTAAATACTGAGGGGGCCTTGCCACTCATCACATCAGCAATGGACGGCAGTAAATCAGGAAAAAGAGCATTAAAAATCACGTAAGAATCAAAGGCTCTTTGCGTCAATTCATAAGCTCGACTTGACAACGGACAGAGTGCCAAACCTCCACTATAGTCTTTTGGAAATTTCTCAATCGAAGCAACCGTAATGCCGCCACCCATTGAGTGTCCCGTTATGAAAGTTGAGTCCGTTTTACCATATTTTTTAATGAATAGTTGACGTAACTCCTCTGTATTATCCACACCTTCGGGCAATGCCCAGCCTACGCGGCTATACGATGAACGAGCTGTTGCAAAGCCCCGTTCCAAAAATACGTTCAATGTCGCATTGCGATTGAGGGTATTACGGGGTGTTTGAGGGTTCTCATAACCATGTGCGTACATGACGAGTTTTTTGTTCCAATTCGCAGGGATTTGGATTTCGTAGGCGGCTCCGTTGAGTATGCCTGTGTCACGTTTAGCGGTTTGACCGACGAGGGAAAAGGACAGTAGGAGTAAAAATAAAACGATGCAGTTTTTCATACTTATTGTTTTTTAAATGCAAAAAGGTGTTAAAATACTGAGGGGGGTAATGAATTGTCAAAGTTAATTATTTAGCTTAAATTCAGCATTTTTATCGCATTTTCCTTCAAAATCAAAGGTTTTACTTCTTCTTTAAAACCAGCCGTTTCAAAATCTTTGAGCCATCTTTCGGGCGTAATCAAAGGGAAATCAGTACCAAACAATATTCTGTCTTTCAGTTGCGTGTTGGCATATTGCACCAACTGAGGGGGGAAATATTTGGGCGACCAGCCCGACAAATCAATATACACATTGGGTTTGTGCATCGCAACCGACAAAGCCTCATCTTGCCAGGGCCAGGACGGATGCGCTATAATAATAGGTGAATCTGGAAAGTGAATAGCGACATCGTCTAAGTGCATCGGGTTGGAATATTCCAAGCGCAAATTGCCGCCGCCACGTACGCCACTGCCAAAACCCGAATGTCCTGAATGAAACAACATCGGCAAACCCGCTTCTGCAATGACTTCGTAAAGGTGAAAAGCCATCCTGTCGTTGGGGTAAAAACCCTGAACGGTGGGGTGGAATTTGAAGCCTTTGACCCCAAAATCGGTTATCAAACGTTTGGCTTCACGTGCACCCATACGCCCTTTGTGTGGGTCAATACTCGCAAAAGCAATCATAATGTCGTCATTTTTCAAGGCAGCTTCTGCAACTTCTTCATTCGGGATGCGGCGGCGACCCAATTCAAATTCGGCATCAATACAAAACATGACGAAGGCTATTTTGCGCTCACGGTAGTAATCCGCTGTCTCCTGAATGGTTGGTCGGTGCGCCGATTTGAAATATTTGGCAAACGCCACATCAAATTCAGGACGATAGTCATCATGTGGTTGACAGCAAGAAACTTCCGCGTGGGTGTGCACGTCAATAGCGATGATTTCTTTTAAATTAAGTCCCATTTCTTATCAATTTTTATTATTTTTTGAACGCAGATTGAGCAGATTTGACTGATTTACGCTGATTTTAAAAATAAGAATCAGCGTAAATCAG
>JANLQI010000374.1:0-15802 GCA_031367705.1 Saprospiraceae bacterium
CAGTATAAATGCGCTATTTTTCACTTTTCACTTTTCACTTTTCACTTATTCATTCTTTCTTATCTCGATTCTTATTTTTGTAGAACCGCCGTTCATTTTTTTTACCTTGCCCATCTTGTGTTGGCGGTGGACTGTCATTACCACTTTGCGGTGGACGTGGCGGCTTTACCTCATTATTGCGCGGCGGATTGTCGTTATTATTCTGCGGTGGACGCGGTGGTCTCGCATCATTATTACGTGGTGGACGCGGCGTGTCTTTTGAAGCATCGCGCGGTGGACGTTCTTTCGATGTGTCACGTGGCGGACGCGGCGTGTCTTTTGAAGTGTCACGTGGTGGACGTTCTTTCGACATGTCACGTGGCGGACGCGGCGTATCTTTTGAAGCATCTCGCGGTCTATCACGCGGCTGATTGTCCCGATTGGCGGTATTTTGCTCTGTACTTCTACCGTCAGTCGGTCTTCTTTTCTTCTTTTTCTTCTTTCGCCGCTTATCATCGGTCAATTCAATAGCACCGACGAGGTCGCCACCGTAGTCCACATCTTCTTCGTAATCATCGTCGCCTTCTTCGCCTTGAGGTTTGGCTACAGTTGGTATAAATTGTAATTCTTTCAAACCCGATGGCATTTCACCCCGTTTGTTCATACTTAACACCTCTTTGACATCCAATAATGCCAATGTTGTGAACTTCCCTCTTTCTGGGCCTTCGGTCATAACATAAGTCATTAGACCTCTAAAAACGTCCGTTTTGATGAGTTCTGCACGACCTGCTTTGGTGGCAAGGCGTTCTGGATGTGGCGGAAAATCCTCTAAGGCATCAAGGTAAGTATCAAGTTCGTAATTCAAACAGCATTTCAAACGCCCACACATACCCGACAATTTGGCTTGATTGATGGCTAATTGTTGATAACGTGCCGCAGCCGTTGAAACCGATTTGAAATCTGACAACCAAGTCGAGCAGCACAACTCACGTCCACAAGACCCGATACCACCGACCCGCGCCGACTCTTGGCGTGCGCCAATCTGCCGCATTTCGATTTTCACCTTAAACTCTTTGGCATAATGCCGAATGAGTTCACGGAAATCCACACGACCATCTGCCGTATAATAAAACGTGATTTTGCGCCCATCGCCTTGAAATTCGACATCACCAATTTTCATATCCAAATCGAGCATACGCGTAATGGCACGCGCCCGAATCATCAAATCACGCTCAGTCGAGCGCACTTCATCAAGCTTTTCGAGGTCACGCGGATTCGCCCGACGAATGACATTGAGAAAAAGAGCCGAATCTTTAATGCCTTTTTTCTTCAATTGCATTTTCACGAGGTCGCCCATAAGCGAAATTTTACCGACATCAAAACCGCCACCGCCAGGTACTTCCAGAAGCACCCAATCGCCCGTAGATGTACTACAATAAGGCGGATTGTGATAAAATTCCTTACGCGAACCACTTTTAAACGACACTTCGACGAGATCATATCCGTCCGTGTCCTGTATATCGAGTTGGGCGAGCCAGTCAAACGTATTCATCCGATTGCAGCCTCCGCTACAATTTCCGTTACAACCGCCTGGCTTCCCATCTTTACTTATTCCACAACTTCCACAAGCCATAATATGCTTTTTATATTTAAACAGTCCTTTGACTGAATGATTGAAAATGAATTATTTATAAAAAAATTAAGCAAAGATAGTGAAAAAATACACCCCTCAGTATTTTTATGTTTTAGCCTTTCAAAATCTTATGCATCTGTATCGAAGCATCTAAAAACAACACTTTCGGGTTCGCATTGCGCTCGACGTAAAAAACCGACTCATCAAAAAGCGTCATCATCGGTTCGATATGACTGAACTTTACAACATTCTTCATCCGTTTAGCTGTTTCCAATTCATTGCCCCGAAGCCTTAGGTTTTCATTGCCCGTTAATATCAAAACGGTTAATTCTCTTAAAAAATGTAAACCATAGCGTAAAAACAGCTTTTGCTTTTCTCGACCAATACCTGCAAAACGGTCAACCCAAGTCACCATCTCTACACCGTTGCCTTTGAAACACGTCCGCATCCAGTCCAAAAAGGCAGTCGCATTGTCGTTTTCTGTTTCCTTTGATAGCGTCATGGCAGCGTTAAAATTGCCTTCCGAAAGGTGTGCAATCGCTTCTGCATCGCCCCGCGTCACCCCCCTCAGTATCAAGCCCTCTTGAACCTCTGAATCGGACAAAGGAGATAGATTTACCAATTGGCAACGGCTCAAAATGGTATTCAAAATCAAGTCTTGATTTTCGGCAACCAATAGAAAAATCGTATCGTCAGGCGGCTCTTCAATCATTTTTAATAAACGATTGCCTTCTTTGCCCAAATACTCGGGCAACCACATGATGAGAATTTTATGTGATGCCTCAAACGTTTTAAGGCTCAATTTCTTAACGATTTCTACGGTTTCCGCTACTGGAATGTTGCCTTGCTTGTTTTCAGCCCCCAATTTTTCAAGCCATTGATTCACATTCATGTAGGGATTTTCGGCAACTGCGGCACGCCATTCCTTCAAAACATGCGTCGCAATGGTCTTTGAACCGACGGTTGGATAAGAAAAATGAATATCGGGATGAATCATCTTTTCCGCTTTCAGGCAGTTTGGACAAGTCCCGCAAGCCTCTCTATCAGCTGTTTTTTTCGGACACAATATATACTGTGCATAAGCCATCGCCAAAGACAATCCGCCCGTGCCTTGATGACCCAGCATCAACAACGCATGTGGCATCCGACCGCTTTCCGCCATGCCGCGCAACAATTTTTTGGACGATTCCTGTCCTATGACGTTTGAAAATTTCATGGTGCAAAAATAGACAGAAGGTTCGGTTTACTGAATGAAAAATGAAAAGAGTAAAATGAAAAATATAAAACGTTGTTTTACAAACCTTTATAGCTCTATTTTAGGCATACCATTAAAACTAAAAATGACGAGGAGATTACGTCTCGCTCGTCATTTTTCTAGTATTTAGAAAATAAAAATAGCAAAAAAGTTTGAAAACTCAATTACTACGCATTCACCCAATCCAAAATGAAGTCATCAAGCGGACTAACAGTCGAGGGTAAAACCTTCTCAAGTACCCCCTCAGTATTGAGCAAAAATTTATAGAAATTCCACTTGACCGTATAGTCTTTCAAGCCATTTTCAGCACCAGTTGTCAAAAATTGAAAGATTGGATGTTGGTTTTCTACAATACCAACTTTCGTTGTCAAAGGAAAAGTAACGCCGTAACGGAGCGAGCAAAACTGTTGAATATCTGCTTCTGTTCCGGATTCTTGTCCGCCAAAATCGTTACAAGGCATACCGACGATTGCCAATTTGTCCGAAAAATTTTCATGCAGTTCTTGCAACTGCTGATACTGAGAGGTAAAACCACATGCGCTGGCAACATTGACAACAAGGATTTTCTTACCTTTAAAGTCTGAAAAATCAAGGGTTTCACCTTCGATATTTTGAATTTTAAAATCGTGTATGGACTTCATAGAAAATGATGAATTATAAATGATGAATGATGAATTTGCAAAACGTTGATTCTCAATGGCTTTGTAAAGAAAATTTGGCAATCTATCGCGCCACTATTCTATATTGAATATTTTAACAAAACAAAACAACATCCTATTTTGGGATTTGTTTATGATGAGGTTGCAAGAAATGAACAGATTTTGATACTTTTATCAAATAATGGGTGATTTTTATCCACTATTTACTATCCGTTATCATCTATCAACTATATAACAAATGACAAATCGTAGAGATTTTATTCAAAAAATGACATTGGGCGCAGGCGTTTTGCTGACGCAACCCAATTTAGAACGCCTGTTTCAATCCAAAGATAAATTAGGTGTCGCATTGGTCGGTTTGGGCAATTATTCCCTGCGACAATTAGCTCCCGCTTTGTTGGAAACAGAACATTGTCGGCTAACAGGTATCGTTACAGGTTCGCCTGAAAAAGTGCCTGAATGGTGTGGGAAATACAATGTTCCCAAGCAAAATGTCTATAATTATCAGAATTTTGATGACATTCGGAATAACCCAGACATTGATATTGTCTATGTCGTACTGCCCAATTCGATGCACGCCGACTTCACAATCCGTGCTGCTAAAGCAGGAAAACACGTGATTTGTGAAAAACCGATGGCAATGAATGTTGCTGAATGTGAACAAATGATAAAGGCTTGCAAAGCCGCAAATGTGATGCTATCAGTCGGTTATCGCTTGTATTTTGAGCCACATCACCTTGAAATGCGGCGTTTGGGCATGGAAAAAGTGCATGGCAATATCCGTATGATGGAAAGCGGTTTGGGCTACAATATGGCTGACCCGACCTCATGGCGACTGAACAAAACACTGGGCGGCGGCGGTGCAATTATGGATTTGGGCGTTTACTGCGTTCAAGGTGTCCGCAGAACGCTGGACGAATTGCCAACAGAAGTGACCGCACAAGGTTTCAAGATCAACAAAACCATTTTTAAGGATATTTATGAAACCATGATGTTTCAAATGACTTTTCCAAGCGGAGCGGTTTCGAACTCAACGACCACTTATACCTCTTTTATTGATAAATTGTACGCCACAACAGGTTCAGAACGGTTTGGTTTGCAACCGTCTTTTTCAGGACTTGGTGCAAAAGGAATGGATGTCGGCATTAAAATCAGTTTTGATGCGCCCAAATATCAACAAGTCAAACAAATGGATGCTTTTGCTTTGAATATTTTAGAAAAAACGCCAATACTTGCTTCTGGTGAAGAAAGTTTGGTGGACATGAAAATTATTGAAGCGATAAAAGAAGCGGCAGATACGGGTAAAAGCGTGAAGATGGTTTGGTAGTGTGTAACTTACCAATATTTCTGAATCGCTTTTGCATAATGTGGAAGCGCAATTTCTGGCTCTTGTATTTCAGGATGCCACATTTTTTCCCATTCAAAACTATAATAACCTTTATAACCGCCTTTTCTCAAAGCCGTTAGTGCCTCTGCAAGAGGTGCTTCGCCTTCACCTAATAGTGTATAAATTTCTTTGCCATTGACCCATTTAGCGTCTTTGATATGGGTATGTTTGATGTATTTTTTGAGCGTTTTATAAACAATTTTGGGCGATTCTTTTGTAACTGACCACATATTGAAAAAATCCCAAACCAACCCGACATTTGGATGTTCAGCCGCTTTCATAATTTTCAACAACATATCGCTATAAACAACTTTACCATGTGATTCGAGCAAAATATGAACAGAACTGCCTTTCGCATAATCACCCAATTCTAACAGACCTTTGATAATCAAATCCACCGTTTCATCGTCCTTTTGGTCTTTTGGTAAGTCATCTGGAAAGACGCGGATATTAGGACAATTGAGTTTTTGTGCTAAATCAATAAACCGTTTCGCATCATCTAAATTCGATTTTCTTTTGACCGAATCGGCAAAGTGCATTTTTGCGGAAGAACCCAAATCAACAATCTTCAAATGGTTATCTTCTACCAAACGGCGAGTGGCAGCAAGGTTTGTGGCACTAAATTCAGGACATTGTGGCAAATCCATTTGCCCCAGAATGCCTCGAATTTCAATACCTTTATAGCCATTCTCCACAGCGCATTGAACGATTTGTGGAAAAGTCCATTTTGGACAACCCAAAGTAGAAAATGCTAAAAGTGGCTTTTTTTTACTGAGGGGTATGATTGGGTCTGTCAGTGCATAGCCCAATAAACTGGCAGTTGTACTTAGAAATGCTCTACGTGTTTGATTTATCATTTTCTTTATAATTTATGATTTTTCAACTAATAACGGCACGCACCCACGGCGCAACTTCCTTCCCAATCAACTCAATGGATTGCATCAATTTGGTATGTGGCAAAGCCGCATTATCCATCTGAAAAGTAAATCGTGAAATGCCGCCTAAGGCTTCGCTGTGGCGAATGATTTTTTCAGCCACTTCTTCTGGTCCGCCCACCAACAACGCACCACGCGCCCCATTTTGAGCATCGAAATGAGCGCGCGTCACAGGTTGCCAACCACGCTCTTTACCGATGCGTGTAAAAGTTTCGGCGTAGCCTGGATAATAATCGGCAACAGCTTGTTCCTTTGTGGGCGCGACATAACCCAATGAATGTAAGCCCACTTTCAGTTTTTCAGGCGCATGACCAGCTTTGTTTCCTGCTTCTCGATACAAGTCAATCAAGGTACGAAAACGGTGCGTTTCGCCTCCAATGACGGCAACCATAAGCGGCAGCCCAAGTGTTCCCGCGCGGACAAATGACTGAGGGGTGCCACCGACACCGAGCCAAATCGGTAGTTGCTCTTGCAAAGGTCTTGGATAAATCGCTTGATTGTGGAGCGCAGGGCGAAATTTGCCCGACCAATTGATGATTTCGTTGTCGCGTATGGCGAGTAATAAATCCAGTTTTTCAACAAAAAGGTCGTCATAATCTTGAAGATTCAAGCCAAACAAAGGAAATGCCTCTATAAATGAACCCCGTCCAGCGACAATTTCAGCCCGACCATTTGAAATCAAATCTAAGGTTGCAAAATTCTGAAATACCCGCACAGGGTCGGCAGCACTCAAAACCGTCACAGCACTTGTCAATCGAATACGCTTTGTGCGGGCGGCAGCAGCAGCCAATATAAGTGTGGGCGCAGAGTCCAAAAACTCCTTGCGGTGATGCTCGCCAATGCCAAAAATATCAAGTCCAACCTTGTCTGCATGTTCAATTCGTTCGAGTAATTCAGACAACGCATCACGTTGATTCATCGCGCCGCCTTTATCATTGCTCACCGTTGCGGATGCAAAACTATCAATACCTATTTCCATAATACCTTTTATTTCAATCGTTTAAACATTCAAAAACCATCCTATAAAAATCAGGATGCGATTGCCACGTCTGACCAGTCACATAACGACCGTCTTTGACCGCTTCACTTTTTCCATCAAAAGTACCGCCACAAACCTCTACTTCAAATCGTACATTTTCATAACACGTCAGCTTTTTGCCATTCACTAAACCTGCTGCGACTAATATTTGAACACCATGACAAATAGAAAAGATATATTTATCGCTTTTGTCAAACTCTTTGACAATTTGAATGACATGCTCGTTATGCCGCAAAAATTCAGGCGCACGACCACCCAATAACAAAACGGCTGTATAATCGGCTGTTTTGACATCTGAAAAAGCAATATCAGAAGGGACGATATAGCCTGGCTTTTCGATATAGGTATCCCAACCTGGCTCAAAATCGTGGATAACCAAATTCATTCTTTTAACACTTGGCGCAGCGATAACCGATTGATAACCAGCCTCTTCGAAGCGGTGTTTGGCGTAAAGACATTCATAACTTTCACCCGCATCACCTGTGATAATGAGTATTTTTTCTTTTTTTGACATGTTTGATTTATTGATTTTAAAATTATTGTTGAATTGGCTCAATTAGCTGCCAAAGTTTTAGTTTCAATATTTTACACCTTGTCGTGCTATTAATTTCCATAACCCATTAACTTTTGTCCACACGAGTAACACTTTGAGATTGAGGGTAGTAGACGTTCCGTTGCTCACCATATTACTATTCATGATAAAACGCACCCAAGCGACATCGCCTTTCACAGTTATATCTTGGTCTTTTATGTCCAATGTGACGACATCGGTTTTACCACTCACCAAATTATTGATAAACGTTTCTCTGTCTTCAATCGAACCACTTGAATGCCCATAAGTCAGTTCCTCACAAGTAAGATTGCGCAATGCGAGTGAGTCACCATCCAACATCGCCTTTCGTAAATCTTTGACCGATAATTCCACCGCCTGTATATCATAATTGAGCCCACGTAAATATTGCAAATGCATCGGCAGTTGCTCCGTAGCCCGTGCAGATTCATCTTCTATCAAATGATATTTCACACCTGACTCTTTGGCGGCTTTCATCACCTCTGCAATATTGACATCGCCTTGTCCGAGCACCACATTTCTTTCTTTATCTTGTCTGCCGTTGAGGTTATCAACAGAGCCAATCATGCGGTCTTTTAAGTGTGTAAGCGGGAATCTTCCTTTGTATTTTCGTAATAGAGCCGCAGGATTTTGCCCTGGATTCCTAATCCAAAAGACATCCATCTGAAAATTGACATAACGTGGGTCGGTTTTTTCCATCATATAATCAAACATAGTTCCGGGTCCAGGATAAGGTCTAAATTCATAACCATGCGGATGATAGACAAAAGAAATACCCGCCTCTGCAAACTGCTTACCTGCTTTGTTAAACACCTGAACCCCTTTTTCCATGTCTGCGAAAGTGAAATCGTCGCCTTTATGCGGAATCCAATAACAGACGGCATATTCAGCTTCAAAAAACTTCAAGTTTTCGATAAGCACTTTGATGCTGTCTGCATTTTCAAGTTTTTCAAAAGTGACACCGCTTGCGACGACATCAAAACCGTACTTGTCTAAGAGTTTTTTATATTCTGCTCGACCCATTGTGCGCGAACCTGCCCCTTCGATGTGTTTGATTCCCATTTCTTTGAGCTTTATCAAACCTTCCTCAACACCATTTTGCATGATACCCCGCGCCGTACCCATGATGATACCAACTTCTTGGGCACGAATAGATACAGTAAAAGTTATAAAAACCAGAAAAGTTACTATTGATTTCATATTTTATGATTTAAAAAGTTTTTCACAAACTTAGATAATTATTTAGAAATAATGGTAGTTAGTACCGATTGAAAAAAAACGCTTCAGCTTATTCCATAACTTATTGATTTTCAATTTATTTATCTTTAAATCTTGTACCACCCCCTCAGTATAAAAGCCTTATTTAAGCCCAAAATACTGTTGCGGAACGAAATTCCGATACACTCGGGAAGGGGATAATGAGGATAATGCCACCAAAAAGGTCACTAAATCTAACACACCATCATTTAAACCCTTAAATCAAGCATTTTGGACAAAAAAGACAAGGATGACAAAACGAAATTCTACTTTTAACACTCAACGTTATCAAAAAGTATTAAAAATGAAAAACACACTTTTGTTTCTTTTCTCAATGGGTTTAACATCGGTTTGCGCTCAAAATCTTTCAGAAGTTCAAGCCCAAATCATTCATTGGGACAGCTTAGCAGCTAAATCCGAAAATGGAAGAACCCGCAGACTGCTTGTGGAAGGCACAACGACACACCTTAAATATTTTAGGGTTCATGCAACAACAATAGCACCAGGTACTGCTCCAAATCCGCCTCATCCGAACAAGGATGCCGACGAGTTGATAATCGTCAAAGAAGGTAAAATACAAGTAACTATTGGCGATAAAACAAAAGTGATTGAAAAGGGTGGTGTCATCGTCGTATTGGCAGACGAAGTACATGGCATCCAAAATGTCGGAGATAAACCCGCGACTTACTACGTTTTCCGCTATCAATCCAAAATGCCGACCGATATAGAACGTGGTCAAAAAGCAGGTGGTTCTCTTTTGCTGAACGAAGCAGATTGCCCTTTTAAAAACCATGATAAAGGCAGTCGCCGTGATTATTACAATCGTTCAACAACCCAATGCTCCACTTTTGAAATGCACACGACGGCACTCAATGCAGGTTTGGAAAGCCATCAACCACATACACACGCCACAGAAGAAGCACTGTTGATTACAAAAGGTACTATAACAATGGTCATTGATTGCAAAATTTATCAAGCCAAAGAAGGTGATTTGGTCATTTTATCGTCCAATATTCCACATGCGCTTATCAATACGACGGGTGCGCAATGTGCTTATTTTGCTTTTACTTGGAAATGATAGGTTATTACACCCCCTCAGTATAAAAGCCTTTTTTAGTCAAAAATACAGCGCGGGTATTATAAATTTAAGCTCTATTATTGACTCTATTCAATGTATAAACCAAGCGTTTTGGATAAAAAATCTAATATTTTGAAGACGAAACGCTACTTTTAACATTCATAAAAATCTAAAATCATTAAAATGAAATTAAAACTAATTTATGGCATTATTGGCATTTTCTGCCTTAGTTCCTCAACAATTATTGCCCAGCCCAATACAGATGATGCGGTTATCAAGACCATTAAAATAAAAGACCACATCCACATGCTGCAATGGTCAGGTGCGGGCAATATGATGTTGTTGTCTGGCAAAGACGGTAATATCCTAATTGATGACCAGTTCGCACCGTTGACCGAAAAAATCAACGCCGCCATCCAAGCAATCAGCTCGGGTTCAGTCAAATTTCTTTTTAACACGCATTACCACGGCGACCATACAGGCGGCAATGCAAACTTTGCCAACATGGGCGCAACCATCTTTGCCCACGCCAATGTGAGAGCCAGGATGATGGGCGATTCCTCAAAAATAAAGTTCAAGCAAACGCCTAAGGCTCAACCTATGGCAGCTGTGCCAGTGATTACATTCGACGATGGCATGAATGTGTATTTGAACGGTGAAGATGTCCTCATTTTCCATGTGGATAATGCCCATACGGACGGAGACGCCATGTATTATTTGCCCAAAAGCAATGTGCTTCATGCAGGTGATTGTTTTATGAAAGGTCGGTTTCCTTTTATTGATGCCAATTCTGGTGGCTCAGTTGATGGTTGGATAAAAGCCGTCTCACGCGCTTTGACGATTATTGATGACGAAACAGTAGTCATCCCTGGGCACGGCGATTTAGCGAATAAAAAGGACTATGAAGAAGCCCGAGACGTTGTCATGTCGCTACATGATGGTGTGAAGACAAATATTAAAGCGGGGAAAACCCTCGAACAGATATTGGCGATGAAAATGACCAAAGACTATGAGACAACTTTCGGCAGCGGTTTTATCAAAGGCGATGCCTTTATAACGACGATTTTCAATGAACTGAAAGGTAGGAAATGACCCCTCAGTATTTTTGCTGTTTTTATAGCATTTTGTAGCTAAAACATCCAATGTATTCAGTTTTTATATAAAAATCAAACAACTAACAACATGAAAAATCAATTTCTATTAGCCGTTTTGTTATGTATGTGTCTTAAAATATCTGCCCAAACAGGCAAAGTGTTCGACAATCTTTCGCTACCGAGCAAAATCCTCAATATGGAGCGCAAGTATGCCATTTATTTTCCACCAGACTATGAAACTTCGTCAAGGACTTACCCTGTACTTTATTTGTTACATGGAGGCGGTGACGACCAAACAGGCTGGGTACAGTTTGGTGAAGTACTCCGAATTACCGATAAAGCGATTGCAGAAGGTAAGGCGACACCTATGATTATCGTCATGCCCGATGCCAATACAACACGTCGTGGTTATGCCAACAATGCCACAGGCACATGGCTTTATGAAGACTTTTTCTTCAAAGAATTGATGCCTTTTGTAGAGAAAAAATACCGCATCAAAACAGAGAAACGATTCCGCGCCATCGCAGGGCTTTCGATGGGTGGAGATGGCAGCTTTACCTATGCTTTGCATCATCCCGAATTGTTTTCATCGGCTTGCCCCCTCAGTGCTGGCACGGGTCCATTGACAATGGATGCTGCTAAAACCAATGTCAGAAGAGCCGATTCTACGGCTACCGATGAACAGATTGAAGCCTTTTACAAACGGCAAAGCGTTCTTGAATTGGTCAATAATACCCCCGATACGCTTAAAAAAGCAGTCCGTTGGTACATAGATTGTGGCGACGATGATTTTTTATATGAAGGTAATTCGCTCGTGCATATCGCTATGCGTAAGAAAGAAATTCCGCATGAGTTTCGTACCCGCGACGGTGGGCATACGTGGACGTATTGGCGGCAAGCCTTGCCAGATGTTTTAGAATTTGTATCGCAGGCATTTCATCAGTTTTGATTTTTATACCCCTCAGTATTTTCAACTTAAAAAGTGCTTTTTAGGTTGATTTATGAATTTGATGACATTGCAGGTGGAAAATTTGTAGAATTCGAGAGGTGTGCCTATTTTTGTAAGGATTACATGATGTTTTAAACAATAAAATAGAAATTTTTCTTAAAGTTATTCATTATTTTGAACGAATACACATCTTTTTATACCAAAACAGACTACTATGAAGAAAGGTAAAGGGTATGATATCAAGTTTAATGTTGAGTTTACCCAATTTCGATTTACAAGTACAGGACCCAAAGGAACAATTGAAAAAATAATAGAGTTTAGGCTTTTCCAAAAGAATCGTTGGAATTTAGCTTTTGGCGATATCAAAAATAATGATTGGGAAGACAATATTATTTCTGATAACAACGATATGAGAGTTGTCTTACAAACAGTGGCTAATACCGTGCATTTATTTTTTGAAAAACACTCAGACCAAGAAGTGTATATTCAACCATTAGATAATCAACGAAAAATACTTTATAACCGTATTTTTCAACAAAAATGGGCAGAAATAGAACCTTTATTTTATGTCAAAGGTTTGATAGAAGAGGATGTTTTTGAAGATTATAATCCCAAAAAACTATTTAATGGTTTTTTGATCACGCAAAAAAATGAATTTTAATCAATACATTAATGATATTGTCAATGAAAAAGGAAAACGATATTTCAGAAGCATCAAACATGTCAATAGGCGCAAGTCCAATGACAAAAGAAGATCTTTTACAGACTGAATCGGTTCTTAAAAACGCTTTTTTCAAGGAAAAATATAGAACGGGTTTAAAAAATCTTGTCAAAAGCGATATGAAGCTTTTCAAAAAACAATACCCAGAATGGCAACTTAAAGATGTACTTGTTGCGGTCATCAAAGATTTCAATCCAGAATTACCTCCTGCCATTTTGCTTGAAATGACTCAATTCATTATCGCTGAATGGGAAAGCTCTTCTCAAAAAGAGGTTGTTGCTTGTTGAGTTCACCCCCTCAGTATTTAACCCTTTCAACATTAGAAATCATGAAAAAAGTCCACTATTTCGTAGCTTTTGCTATGATATTTGTCGTAGTTTATAGTTGTCATACTCCTTCAAAGAAATCTGAAAATTGGATTAAACAAGCGAAAGGTCGTTACAAATGTGATTTGACAAATCAATACAGCACAGAGCAAAGGAGAAATATGTATCCTTTCAATAAAGCGGAAACGGTTTTGTTTATTGCATTTAGAAATTATCCAGGTTCTGGTAGAAAAATAACTAAAACTATTGCAGATACAACTTATACACCCGAAGGGAAACAGGTGATTTCAGACAAGCACGTAGAGGTCTATATCTATCCATGTGATGAACCGAATGTCATAAAACAATGGCTGCCAATAAAAGGGTCACTGCTGGTAGATGTAAGTAAATATTGTGCTATTGAAAGCATCCAGCTGAATCAAGCGCAAATAGACTCTTTATCCAATATATTGCTTAATCACAAAGTAACCATTAAAGGAGAGGTTGGAATAATGATAAAAGGCTGTTATACACCACGTAATACAATTATTTTTCTGGATAAATCAGAAAACCCAATTGGGTACATTGAAATCTGTTTTGAATGTGGGAACATATATGGCTCAGATAAGGAGTTAAATGAAATAACAAACATTAGGCTTTGTAGCGAAAAACTTTCAAAAATAGAATCACTTTTTAAAAGTGTTGGTATCCATTATGGTATCGATGTCAGATATTAAGGCGTAATAAAAAAGGGTTTGTATCTGCCTTTATGCCAAATACAAACCCTTTTTTATTAAAAAACAATCCTATTTCCCTACATAAGTCAACTTATAAATCTTATTCCCCCAATCATCTGAAATCAAAAGAGAACCATCTAAGGTGACTTGAACGTCAACGGGGCGACCAAAAAGGTCATCATTCTTTTCAAACTTCACATACGTTTGTTCGCCATAAGGTTTGCCATTTTCAAACAAAACCTTTGTTACCGCATAACCTCCTTTCACACTCCGATTCCAAGAACCGTGATAAGCGACAAAAGCATCACCTTTGGCATTAGGAAATTGATTGGCATCATAAAAAGTCATGCCATTTGGCGCATAATGCGACCCCGCAGCCCAAGCTGGCGGCGTTGTTTTAGCTGCCCAATCCACAATATCAGGACGATTCATGTATTCATAACGCGGCAAACGATTGCCTGTGATATAAGGATGTCCATAAAAAGCATCTTGAACATAGTGATTCATTTCACAAGGCGGATTCCAGTCAGTGATGGGTTTTCTGCCATCTTTATCCTTTTTTTCCATAATTTCACCGAAGTTGTCGCTGCCGTGATCCATGCCCCAAATTTCGTTAGTTCCTGGACGCAGAACTAATTTTTCAGTATTTCGTAAGCCCCCACAAAACAGCTTTTTATCAGTGCCATCTAAGGCAAAAGACCATATTTTCAAGCGTTCCGTAGCCGTTTCGTCGTCTATATTGCCGCTGCAACCGATAGACGTATAGATGCGATTGTTCAAAATCAACACAGGTCGCCACCAATGTCCACCGCCAGAAGGTAGTTTTCCAGCAGGAATAACCGTAATGTCTTCGTCTGCTACACCGTCATTATTGGTGTCGCGGGCTTTAAAAATCGCACCTGTTTCAGTGTACCACAACCAGCCGTCGTGCCAGCACATGCCATGCGCTTTTTTATGTCCTTTGACAAAAGTCGTTACCGTTTCATAATAACCATCCTTGTCCTTGTCTCGACACGCTTTGATTTCACCTACTTCGGGCAAAGAGACAAAAAGCACCCCCTCAGTATTCATCACTAAATCACGTGGATTGGAGATGTCTTTTTGAACAATACTCAATTTATAACCTTCACGCACCCAAATATCAGAACTGACGGTATCTTTTTGAGCAACCAGACAGGAATTGAGCAGCGTCACCATAAAAAGCAAGACTAAAAAGCAATTTTTCATTTTTGATTAAATTTGCGAAATGAGTGAATACTTGGGAATGATGAATGATGAACGATGAATTTGCAAAATGCTGACAATCAATGCCTTACAAATTCATCATTCATCATTCATCATTTAATTAACTATGCAAAGCCCGATTGTCCGTAGCCGCCAAACAAGCCTCTTTGAACGCCTCGGTATAGGTCGGATGAGCATGACTCATACGTGCCGCATCTTCTGCCGACGCACGGAATTCCATCAAAGCAACCGCTTCTGCAATCATATCCGCTGTACGTGGTCCGACCATGTGAACACCGAGAATTTCGTCCGTTTCTTTATGTGCCAATACCTTCACCATCCCCTCAGTATCCATGCTCGCCCGCGCACGTCCGAGGGCTTTGAAAGGGAATTTGCCGACTTTGTAAGGCATACCGTTTTCCTTCAATTGCTCCTCGGTATAACCCACGGCAGCGACTTCTGGCCATGTATAAACAACTCCAGGAATGAGTAAATAATTGATGTGCGGTTTTTGTCCAACAATAGTTTCCGCTACAAAAACGCCTTCTTCTTCGGCTTTATGTGCCAGCATTGCCCCTTTTACGACATCGCCAATAGCATAAATGCCGGGGATATTTGTTTGCAAATGACCATCTACATCTATTCTGCCTTTTTCATCTTTTTTAACACCCACATTCTCTAAACCCAAATTATCGGTATAAGGACGACGACCAATCGCAACAAGGCAATAATCGGCTTCGATGCTCAAAACCTCTTCTGTATCCCGTTTTTTGTATTCCACAACGACCCCCTCAGTATTTGGGGTCACGTTGGTAACACCGTGTTTTAAGTAAAAATTCATACCCAAACCCTTCAAAGACTTTTGCAATTCCTTTGAACAATCGCCATCCATGCCTGCGATAATCCTATCCATGAACTCAATAACATGAATTTTAGTCCCCAAACGCGCATAAACAGAGCCCAATTCTAAACCAATCAC
>JANLQI010000416.1:0-22820 GCA_031367705.1 Saprospiraceae bacterium
TAAAAAGCTTAAAAAAAAACAATTCTATGTGGGCTATGTGGCTATGTGTTAAAAAAGAAATATTACCGCGTAATCAAATAAATTAAGGAAGTCAAAGAGGCAATGATAGATAAACCCGACACAATCGGTTGCAAATAAGTATTGATCGGTTGCTGAATTTGAGCAATTTTGCCTTTTGTTGGTTCGACGTAAATCACGTCGTTTTGTTGGAGAAAGTAATAAGGCGAAGTAAAAAACTTAGTATCTTTAAAATCTAAATCCCCGATTTCACGGACACCATTTTTTTCTCTGATAACCATGACATGATGGCGATTGCTGTACGGCGTAAAATCACCCGCTTCAGCCAAAGCTTCTATAACAGTCATACGTTCACTTTGCACTTGAAAGGTACCAGGTTTTGTTACTTCCCCTGTCACTGATACTTTGAAATTAATCAACCGCACATTTACTGAGGGGTTGATTATTTCTTTAGAAACAAGTGCCAATATTTCTTCTCTCACTTCTTTGACCGTTAGTCCCGCTGCTTTGATAGTGCCAATGGTTGGTAAGTCTATAATACCCGCACTATTGATGAGATAGGTAGCGGGAGAAATCGGGGTAACTACTTGAGTACTCATTTGAGCAGGTACGATATTATACGGCGTTGCCAAAACCCCATCAGGTGAAGCAATGATAATAGCTAATACATCATTCGTTTGCAACTTAATATCCGCTTGGTTCAAAATGTCTTGTTTGGACATATTGACCAAAGTGGGTGCTGGCTCCTCCCCTGTTCTAAAGTTTATCAATTCTTTGTGCGACAAGCAGGAAGAGAAAAAAAGGCAAAAGGCAAGGAGCAAAAGGCAAGGGGCAAAGGGCAAAGGGCAAAAGGCAAAAGGCAAGGGGCAAGGGGCAAGGAGCGATGTATGGCTTATTGGCTGTTGCTCTTTGCTCTTTGCCTTTTGCCCCTTGCCTTTTAAACTGTTAGCCAAAAATTTCGGCATTCTGAAATGCATATCGTGATAGGATTTGTTGAAATTCTTTGTTTTTAATATTTGACTTGAGGTACTCTATATGTCCAAGATGGTGGACATCTGTACCTATCAAGTCAATGAGTTTATCTTTTAGTAGTTTGTGTGCCATCGTTTTTACAGGTTTCCCATAATAACCCATGATGGAATTGGCGTTGATTTGAAACAAAACACCTTTTGCTTTTAACTCGTGGAAATGGTCGTAATCGTTTTGAAAAAAGAGATACCGCTCTGGGTGCGCTAAAATGGGTGTAAAACCTTTTAGCTGTATTTTGAAAATATAATCTTCTAATTTAGGTGGCGCGCCAAAAAACGACATTTCCACCAATACATATTTACTGTTTAAAGGGTGGATGTTTTTATCGTCCAATAAGCCCTCAAAATGATCATCCATGAAATATTCAGCGGAAGCTTCTATCGGCATTTGGATACGGGCCTGTTTCATTGCCAATTTTACAACATCCAACCCCTCCCCTATTATTTCTTTAGTATTGGGGTAATGCTCCTTATATATATGTGGGGTCGTGATTATTTTAGAAAAACCTAAATCTTGTAACCCTTGAATCAAAACTAAAGAGTCATCCAATGTTTTTGCGCCATCATCAATTCCTGGAATCAAATGTGAATGAATATCTACACCAATTTCAGAAAAATTAAGCGTGCCCGAATCTTTATTTTTGAAAAAAAAATTAAACAAAGGCTTTTGAATGATGAATGATGAATGATAAATGATGAATGATGAATTATGAATGATGAATTATGAATTATGAATTATGAATTATGAATTTTTTAAGCTTTTGATTTACTCTGCTTTAGAATTCAAAAGAGTTCGTTTTATTTCATTCATTTTACATAAGGTTTATTTGGATTAAAGACATGGCTTCGCCTTTCATGTGTCCCGAGCACTTGTTCCTTTAAAAATAAACATAAAGGCATCTCACACTTAAAAACAGCCGTCATAAAATGATATTCGTTGATTTTACACAAAAACCAAACAATATCACTTTAAAATACGAAACAAAAATACATCTAAAATCAAGTACAAAATTGAGTAGCAAAATTACACATTATCTCGATTATTTACATACTTAGGCAAAATATTATTAAAAAATGCAAGCCAAGTTGCTGACCATATCATTACCGATGCGGTCAATAAAAAGATTTATCCTTCAATATTTCTTTGAAAAAGGCAATTAGGTGAAGTCAAAGGCAACCCAAAAGTTACGTCTGAAATTGTCATAGGCAATAATACTGTATCGTTAAAAAAAGTCGGTCTATTATGATTCATGTGTAAGTTTAAAACTTCAATAACTGTGGAATTAGCGGCAAAGGTAAAAAACAAATGGAAAACAAGTTTTATTTGTTGAAAAAATATCATTTTCATCATACAAACATTTAATAGCCTTTTTATGGTAGCGATTTTGCCCGTTGTCTTTATTGACACGTTATTGTAAAAATGTTTTTTGGGGACACCTATAATATATATGCCGTTCTTCTTTTGTCGCGATTTGGTTTTTTGTTCAACTTAAACTTTATAAATATTGCGCCCTTAAATTGAAATGGGTAGAGGATTTTCCAAAAGTGCAAACCAAATGCAGTTTTGCTGTAAAAACATTTTTACTGCAAAACATTTAAACAGCTAAACGCTTTGCAGTAAAAATGTTTAGCCGTAGCTTTGCTGCCAGAAAACGGTATTGATATAGCATTTCTTATTTGCGTTCTCACATCCACCCCACCCTACGAATAACAAGGGTTGTTTTCTGGAATATAAGACTTAAAAACAAAATAACTGCCACATTGCCAGTAAGACAAAACAAATGCGGCTTAAAATAAATAAAAACAAAAAAGGCATTAAAAACATTTTGCAGCATAAACGTAAAAACATTTTTACTGCAAAATGTTTCGCCGTAAAACCTTAGAAACGCATGATAATTTCTGTTACTTCGCTCAAGGGCGGTGTTGGTAAATCTACAATCACACAAAACTTAGCTGTGTGTTTTGCTCAATCAGGTTACAAGGTCTGTATAGCCGATGCCGACACAAATCAAAGTGCGCTGCGCTGGTCAAGTCTGCGAGATCCAGAATTGCCTCCCGTTCCAGCATTCGGCACACCCGAAAAAACGTTGTCGAGTAATATCAAACAGCTCAATTCTGATTACGAAATTGTTTTGATTGACGGTACGCCGTCGCTCGATCGTGTTACAAGCCGCATCATTTTGCTGGCTGATGTTGTACTCGTCCCAATTCTCCCGAGTGGTTTAGATATTTGGGCAACGGAACAATTTTTGGAAAGACTGGCCGATGCTCGGGCGCAAAAAGAATCGGGAGAAATACCCGCTTACTTCATACTGAATCAGTTCCAATCCAATTTTAACTTAAACAAGGAATTTAAAGAAGTGCTGAACGAAACGGATATTCCTGTACTCGAAAGTATGCTACGCCCTCGTGTCGCCTATCGAGAAGCGGTCATTAAAGGGCTGGGTGTCTATGAATTCAAGGATGAGAAAGCTAAAAGCGAGTTTATTGCACTATACAACGAAATTTTGGGCATTATTACAAAAGCGTAAAAACATTTTTACTGTAAAACATTTTGCAGTAAAAATGTTTTTACGCTTTTGTACCCCCTCAGTATTCTTAGCAAAAAAATCAAAAATCATGTCAGATAAAAAATTAGGTTTAAAAGATACACTCCGGCTTGCGCCTAAAATCGCGCTACCCAAAAAAGAGCCGAATGTAGAAGCAACTGACCGCATGGTACAAAAACTTCATGCAGAGGAAGTGGTAGAACCCATTGTGGTCGTCCCTGTTGTAGTACAACCCATAATCGAAGAAGTGCAGCCTGTCAATGAAAGCCGCCGCATCACGCTCGATGTGCCGCTTGATCTCTACAAGCAAATGAAACGACGCGTTTTCGACGATGGGGTTACTTTGAAAAAGTATATTCTGGAATTGGTGAATCATGATTTGAACCCTTAAAAAGGGCAGCGTACCAAAGTGTATATGCCGTTTGGGGTTACAAAAGGATTCCGTTCTTAATCAATCCGTAACTATCATTTTCATAAGTCGTTCTATATCAACTCATTACATGGATTTAGACCCGCTATTCGTCAATTTGATCACGCCTATATAAAAGGCGTACCAAACTGCACGTACTTTCAGAGAATAAAGGTTTGTCTCTTTAGCTTGCCTGTTAGGCCTTATTTTCAATGCTTTTGCCTCATTTTTGATATTTCAAAAATGGAAAAACAACAATTTTGTTGTTATAGGAAAGAAAAAACTATAGGTATACTATTATAGGTTTGCGTACCAAACTTCACGTACTTTGCGTACCAAACTTCACGTACATTATAAGCGTTTTTAGCACCAAATTTCACGTGGAAAACTTCATTAACTATTTCTACTGGGATAGCATGGTAATTTTTGCACCAAATTTCACGTGGAAAAGTCGAAAAAGTACCAAAATGAACGGTGTTCCAGTAAATGGGTACCAAACTTCACGCACTTTCTTTTATTGATAGTACCAAACTACACGTATATATATAGGTGTAAACCGCAAAAATGCATTTTGGCTAAATCAGAATCTTTCAAGCAGTACCAAACTTCACGTAAGTTTAAAGCCAAAATCGGGAATTGCATGAATTTTTTGAGGAATCGGGGTAGGGGAGTTGTATAAGTAAAGACCTTTGTTCGCATCTTCTTCAAAACGGGCCTGAATGTATTGAAGGCGCACCATAATCAGCGTTTTACGAAAAACCTGTTTAAACTTCTTCATTTCGCCATAACCACTGCCAAATTGGTCTTTTAGGTTCTGCCACGACACAAATTGCGGTTTGTCGCGGTCAATCCTGTGCAAACGTTGGGCCAACCAAGCATAAATATCCAAAGCCATTGCATTATGAGACAATGCGCCCAAAGCTCTTTCGTCCAACGGAATGGCATGATTCATCAAACTATTGAAATAATCGTCGGTTAATTGAATATTTGAGTTCCAAATAATCCGTTTATTGTCGTCTTTTGGAAACCAAGAGTCAAAGGCCTTCACAATTTGCAGGTTCACTTGCATACCACGTTCTCCATCGGAATAACCCAAACTAATGAGCGAAGTCGTCAAACGTCTCAACTGCTCTTTTACTTCATTTATCGTTCGACCATCGGTATTTAGGCCCAATGATTTGATAAAAGCAGACATTGTGTCCTCAATATGCAGCGTTTTGTCCTGCGTTTTTATCGCTTGCGAGTTGATATGCGCCAAAATCAATCGTGCTTTAGTGCCATAAGGCAAACCAACAAACTCAAATTTCCCTGTTTCAGGGTTCAAAGCATCATTCGCTTGCACGGCAAGGCTCACATGACCCTGTTGTTGCTGCCAAACACGCACATCGTCGCCCGGATTGCGATAGGGTAGGAAGGTCTGGCACAAAACCGAATGTTGAAAAATAGCTTCTTTAATCGTCGCAGGGTGGATGATTAAGTCCAAAGCCGTTTTTTGAATGCGGTCTTTGATGGGTGTCGATTTATTGTCTTGTGACATAAGGCAGTTTATTTTAAAATCCGAGAAGTCGCTGCAAGTTCTACTTTCTTTTTCAGAATAAAAAATTAGAAATTTAGCAAAAAGGATACGAAAATACTGAGGGGGTATTTATCTTCACCCAAAAGTCTAAATAAATTCATTTATAACCAACAACAAGGATGAAAAAATACATTCTCGCCATAGATCAAGGCACAACAAGCAGCCGCGCCATTGTTTTTGATAAAAAAGGGAACATAATTGCTGTTTCTCAACAAGAGTTTACCCAATTTTTTCCTAAGCCAGGTTGGGTAGAGCATGATGCTGATGAAATTTGGCAATCCATTCAAAACGTCGTTCGTGATGTTTTGCGCGAAGTCAATCCTTCCGATATTGCGGCTATTGGCATCACAAATCAACGTGAAACAACTGTTGTTTGGGATAAAAGAACTGGAAAACCCGTTTATAACGCCATTGTTTGGCAAAGCAGACAAACAATGGGTGTTTGTGATGCCCTCAAAGCGCAAGGACTTGACCCCTCAGTACGTGCCAAAACAGGATTATTGATTGATGCCTATTTTTCAGGAACAAAAGTCAAATGGATACTCGACAATGTAAAAGGGGCAAGGGCAGATGCGGAAGCAGGTCATCTGCTTTTTGGCACTATTGATACATGGATTTTGTGGAATTTAACAACTGAAAAAGTACACGCCACAGATTACACAAATGCTTCACGCACAATGCTTTACAATATTCATGACCTCAATTGGGATGATGAATTATTGACCGCTTTGACCGTACCAAAAACTATGTTACCAAAGGTTATGGATTCCTCGTTGGTTTATGGCATTGCGGATGCAGACGTTGTTGGTATAGCAGGGATCCCCGTTTCAGGTATTGCTGGAGACCAACAAGCTGCCTTGTTTGGACAAGCGTGTTTTGCCGAAGGTATGGCAAAGAATACCTATGGTACCGGTTGTTTTATGTTGATGAATACAGGAGAAAAGGCTGTAACATCAAAAAATGGCTTGTTAACGACCATTGCTTGGGGTATAGGTGGAAAAGTAGAATATGCCCTCGAAGGTTCTATTTTTGTCGCAGGTTCTGCCGTAAAATGGCTGCGTGATGAAGTTGAACTCGTAAAAGATGCCGCCGATACTGAGGGGTATGCCAAGAGTATTTTAAGCAGCGATGGCGTGTATGTCGTGCCTGCTTTTGTCGGTTTGGGTACGCCTTATTGGGATTCTGAAGTGCGAGGAGCAATTTTTGGCTTAACACGCGGTTCTGGTAAAGCCCAACTCATCAGAGCGACTTTAGAGAGTATTGCCTACCAAACCAAAGACGTTTTGAGCATTATGGAAAAAGATTCAGGTATCAAACTAAAAGCCTTGCGTGTTGACGGTGGTGCGGTCAAAAACGGCTTTTTGATGCAATTTCAATCCGACCTTTTGGCAACCAGAGTGGAGAGACCTGTCGTTCAAGAAACAACCGCATTAGGTGCAGCTTATTTAGCAGGTTTAGCCGTTGGTTTTTGGAAAGATTATGCCGATATTTCAACAAATTGGCAATTAGATGCTGCATTTAAGCCCAAAATGAAGCGTGCCGAAGCTGTGAAACTATATAAAGGTTGGCAATTAGCCGTCAAAGCTGCCCGTGTTTTTAAGCCTAAATAGCGGACATTTTTACGGCAATCAATAAAAACGGTTTGCAGTAAAAATGTTTTTATGAGACTTTTCTTGAAAAAACACGTTCAACAACTGGGCGTGTTTTTTTATGAAAATTGATACCCCTCAGTATTTTTATGCTTGATGGAAAATAGCTGCCTGAAAGTATTAGGCAATAAACTGTTTTCAAATCATTGCATTATCCATTATCAACTATCCATTAATTATAAAACTTAAAACGCATAAGATGACGATTAAAACCATTATTTTCGACCTCGGCGGTGTCCTAATTGACTGGAATCCAAAGTATGTTTTTGATGAATTGATACCAGATGAACAAAGGCGGCAGTTCTTTTTTGACAATGTTTGTACGCATGATTGGAACGTAGAACACGATGCAGGCAGACCCATTGCAGAAGGAACAGCTCTTAAAATCGCGGAATTTCCAGAATGGGAAACCGAAATTTGTGCTTATTATGGCCGTTGGACAGAAATGCTGGGTGGCGCCATACACGACACTGTTTTAGTCTTGAAAGAACTGATTGACCACCCTAATTATCGCGTTTTGGCACTTACAAACTGGTCGGCAGAGACTTTTCCAATTGCTTTGGGCATTTTTGATTTTTTACATTGGTTTGAAGGCATCGTAGTGAGTGGAGATGAAAGAACGAGAAAACCGTTTAAGCAAATTTACGACACATTACTGCACCGTTACGATGTCTTGCCAGCAGAAGCCGTTTTTATTGATGATTCGCTTACAAACGTCAAAGGCGCAGAAGCTGTTGGTATTCGTGGGATTCATTTTCAATCTGCAGACCAGTTAAGGTCTGCTTTGAAGGATTATGGGGTAGCCATTTGATACCCCTCAGTAATTACGGCTTGCCAAATAATATTCTAATATTTTAATAATATAGGAATAATAAAAAGCGAAAATTTATTTTTTCAGTACATGATTCTGTCTGTTGCTCATTGGCAGAGAGGACTTTGTACGCGCCTACAAAAAAACTAACTTTGCAGCTCCAAAGCCCTTCGAAACACTCAAAGTAGATAGAAATGAAAAATCCGAAAATAACATTGGTTGGTGCGGGACCCGGAGATCCCGATTTGATAACGATTAAAGGTATGAAAGCTTTGCAATCGGCAGATATTGTGTTGTATGATGCGTTAGCAAATGAAGATTTATTGGCATATACACCCAAACATTCTCAAAAGATTTTTGTTGGAAAAAGAGCTGATAAACATGCTTATACGCAATTGGAAATCAATGAGTTATGTGTCCAAAATGCATTACAATATGGGCACGTAGTTAGGTTGAAAGGTGGCGATCCTTTTGTATTCGGTCGGGGTCATGAAGAAATGCAATATGCTCAAGAAAAAGGAGTAGAAGTCAGCGTTATTCCAGGTATTAGTTCGGCTATTGCTGTCCCGGCATCAGTTGGTATTCCTGTTACGCGTCGTGGTTTCAGTGATAGTTTTTGGGTACTAACGGGCACAACATCAGATGGAAACATTTCGCAGGATTTACGGTTTGCAGTAAAAACGGATGCGACGATTGTTATTTTGATGGGCATAAACAACTTGCATAATATCGTGACGTGTTATAAAGTAGAAGGAAAATCAACTTTGCCTGTTGCAGTCATTCAAAACGGTACTTTACCGAATGAAAAGGCGGTTTTTGGATCAATCGAAACCATTGAATCTCTTGTACAAAAGAATGATATTAAAGCACCTGCTATCATTGTCATTGGGAAAGTTGCGGCTGAATTTTTAGATAATCATGATTTGAAAGCTCAAATAAAAGTCGAAGAACACAAATTGGATAGGGTAGGAGAGGAGAGTTATTCGAAAATAACAAACAGTTTTCATGAACCCAAAAACCAATTATTCCCCATTTTTGTCAAAATGCACCAGCTTCAATTGTTGATTGTTGGGGGTGGATATGTGGGTTTAGAGAAAATAACAGCCGTTTTAGAGAACAGTCCTCATGCCGATATAACACTTGTTTCACCTGAAATTAGAGATGAAATTGTCGCATTTTCTAAGCAATATCCAAACTTGAAATTGGTTTATAAACGGTTTGAAACACAAGACTTAAATGAAAAAGACTTAGTAATCGTTGCAACAAATGACAAGCCTTTGAACCAACAAATAAAAGGGTGGGCGAGGGAGCGACGTATTATTACAAACGTAGCAGATACCCCTGATTTTTGCGATTTTTATCTCGGTTCTGTTGTCAAAAAAGGCAGTTTGAAGTTAGCTATTTCTACAAATGGCAAATCTCCCACATTGGCAAAACGTATTCGTGAAGTCCTTGAAGATGCTTTTCCTGATGAATTAGAACAGGTTTTTGATAATTTAAGAGAGATAAGGCAAACTTTGACAGGCGATTTCACTGAAAAAGTACGCAAACTCAATGAAATCACTTCCGTTTTGAAAAACGATGTCCCATTTGACCATTGCGGAAACGACCATTGTCCCTATAAATGACTTAATTCAAAACCGATGACGAAAATATTATTTACAAGACCGATTGACGAAGCTTCTCGCATCGCTTTAACCGAAGCAAAATTGGATTTTACAGAGACCAGTTTTCTCCGATATACCCCCTCAGTATCCGACGATATTTTGAGGGCAATTCGGGCTGGATTGTCACAGCATCTTGTTTTTACAAGCCAAAATGCTGTGCGTATTTTTTTTCAAACGCTTGATAATCAAAGACTTAAATTGCCGCATACCACGCAATGTTATGCCATTTCGGGTTCTACAAAAACGATGCTTCAAAAATTTAATCATGCACCAATCTTGACAGCGGATTCTGCGAAATTGTTGGCACGTGTTATATTGAAAAAAGTAAACCCTAATGATGTCACCTTTGTCTGTGGCAATTTGCGACTACCTGATTTGCCTAATATTTTGACAAAAAACAAGGTCGATGTTCAAGAATTAGTTGTTTATCGGACCGAATGGACTCCCCTCAGTATTCGTACACCTTATGATGCCATTGTTTTTTTCAGCACAAGTGCCGTTGATTCTTTCCTCATCAATAACAAACTCAATCCCGAAATGCCGTTTTTTACACTTGGAAAAACAACGGCGACTTACCTTAAAAAGAAAATTAAAGCGCAAAATGTACTCATTTCGGCAAAGCCTGAATTGCTCGTTTTAGTAGATACAATCGTTAAAAATTACACTTTGCAGTGAAAGCGTAAAAACATTTTGCAGTAAAAATGTTTTTACTGTCATTGACTTTCATTTTATTTCTAAGGGTTTATCTTCAACTTCTTTGTTTTTCAAACTAAGAAAATTATCACTTGACACAATACTTCGCTTTAATTGATTTTCTCATTTTGCCATCAGCCGCAAGCATTTTGAAACTCTGACAAACTGTCAGAGTTTGAGGGTCACGTTCTTTAAGTTTCGACCAATAATTTTTAGGGTCTTTACTATCCGTCAAAACCTCGATGACATCTACAACAGAAAAATACCATTCGTCGTTGTGCCAAACTTTACGGATGGGTTTGCCTTCAAAAACAGTGAGTTTATTTTGATTTTCCATGAGTTCTTATGATTTTAGGTTTCATAGTTGAAAATGATTAGTATAAAAAGTAGAACAAAAGTAAGCATTTTAAGTTATTTTAGAAAAAGTCATTGGCAAATATTATTTTAGTTTTTTTAAAATTGCTATATTTAATTTTGAATTTTCAATTTATTTAGAATAAAAAACTGAAAAATAATTTTTTTTATAAAATGCTTGATAATGTGAACATTGTACGTTTATCTTTGTGCTATTAATTCTATAAAATTTGTAGAATTAGAGTTTTTTACTGAAATTGGTCAACTTTTTGAAAGTACAAGTTAAACGATATTGTCAATGACTATTTTGAATGAAATCACCGAAACCTTAGAAGGAAAAAGCATAACGGAACAACTGACGTTTCTGGCTGCGGCTTATCCGAATCAGGTTACTTTTTCAACCAGTTTTGGTATTGAAGATCAAGCGATTACACACTTTATTTTTTCCAATAAACTACCCATACGTGTTTTTACACTCGATACAGGTCGTAATTTTCAAGAAACATATTCGACTTGGAATAAGACTTTGTTGAAATACGGGCAGACCATTGATGTTTTTTATCCCAATACTGAGGGGGTCGAAAAATTGGTGCGCCAAAAAGGGCCGAACAGTTTTTACGATTCCGTCGAAAACCGCAAAGAATGTTGCTATATCCGCAAAGTTGAGCCACTTAACAGAGCGTTAAAAGGGCAACAAATTTGGATTACGGGCATACGTGCAGAGCAATCGCCAAACCGACATGATATGACCAACCTTGAATGGGACGAAGCGCATGAACTTGTGAAATTTCACCCGATTTTCGATTGGACTTATGATGAAGTTCGTGAATTTATTTCTGCGAATGGCATACCTTATAATCCATTGCATGATAAAGGTTTTGTGTCTATCGGTTGCGCACCTTGTACCCGCGCCATTGCACCAGGCGAAGACTTTCGCGCAGGTCGTTGGTGGTGGGAAGATGCTTCAAAAAAAGAATGTGGTTTGCATATCACGACAAATGAATTAGTCGAAAGTATGCAGCTTGAAGAAAATGCAAATAACTAAAAATCAATTAATTATCAAACTAAATTTTATTTTATGTCAACACTACTTATGCCTGAACCGCCTGTTATGAGCATCAAAACAAAGCCTTCAAAAACCCACACTCGTTGGGATTATCTGGACCAATTGGAGTCAGAGTCTATCCATATTTTACGCGAAGTAGCGGGTCAATTTGAGCGTCCAGCTTTGTTGTTTTCGGGCGGTAAAGACTCGATAGTGTTGGCACATTTGGCACTTAAAGCATTCCGTCCAGGGAAATTCCCTTTTCCGTTGGTTCACATAGATACGGGGCATAATTTTCAAGAAGTCCTCGATTTTCGCGACAAATTGGCGTTTGAATTTGGCGAAAAACTCATCGTCCGTCAAGTATCGGATTCTATTAAAAAGCACCGTTTGCAAGATGCCAAAGGCAAATTTCCAAGTAGAAACGCCTTGCAAACCTACGCTTTGCTCGATGTGATTGAAGAATTTGAGTTTGACGCATGTATCGGCGGCGCACGGCGTGACGAAGAAAAAGCCCGTGCAAAAGAGCGTATTTTCAGTCATCGTGACGAATTCGGACAATGGGACCCGAAAAAACAACGTCCTGAATTGTGGTCAATATATAATGGTAAGCTGCAAAAAGGTGAAAACATGCGTTGTTTTCCGATTTCAAACTGGACTGAATTGGATATTTGGAACTATATAAAACGTGAAAACATCGAGTTACCTTCGATTTATTTTGCTCATGAGCGTACATGTGTTGTTACTGAGGGGGGGCAATTATTGGCTGTAACGGAGCATATTAGTTTAGACCATCAAGACGAAATTGTTGTTCGCAACGTCCGTTTCCGTACTGTTGGTGATTCGACTTGTACCGCTGCTGTTGAGAGTGATGCGAGTACGCTTGATGATATTATCATAGATATTACTGCGGCGAAAGTGTCAGAACGCGGCGCAACGCGGTTGGATGATAGGATTTCGGAAGCGGGTATGGAGGATAGAAAAAAGAACGGTTATTTCTAATCTAACACCTTTCCGAAAGTTTTAAACTTTCGGAAAGGTTTGAATAATAATCAATTATAAATAGACAATAATCAATCTATAAAAATGGATATTCTAAGATTTATAACATGCGGCAGTGTAGATGATGGCAAATCAACCCTCATCGGACGTTTATTATTCGATTCACAAGCCGTTTCTCTTGATATTTTGAATGCTATTGAGCGTCAAACGAAGAACAAAGCGAATGGTACGATTGACTTGTCTTTACTAACGGATGGGCTTCGGGCTGAACGAGAACAAGGCATTACGATTGACGTAGCTTATAAATATTTTACAACAAAAAAACGCAAATTCATCATCGCTGATGCGCCTGGTCATGTGCAATATACACGTAATATGGTCACGGGTGCATCGAATGCAGATTTGGCGATTGTGTTGATTGATGCCCGTCAAGGCGTGATTGAACAGACACGTAGGCACTCATTAATTACATCGCTTTTGGGTATTCCACGCATCGTTGTGGCGATAAATAAAATGGATTTGGTCGGTTTTGACCCCTCAGTATTTGAGCAAATTGTGGCAGATTACAAGGTTTTGGCAGCACAATTGGGTTTAAAAGACGTGAAATTCATCCCACTTTCCGCTTTAAACGGTGACAATGTGGTGGATAAATCCAAAAATTTGGCATGGTTTGAAGGTGGCACATTGCTCGAATACCTTGAAAATGTAGAAGTTACAGTTGATACAAATGCAACAGATGCCCGTTTTCAAGTGCAATATGTGATTCGACCGCGTGACGAAGAACACCATGATTATCGGGGATATGCGGGTCGGATTCAAAGCGGTGTTTACAGAGTTGGCGATACGGTTGCTGTTTTGCCTTCGGGTATCGAAAGTACGATTTCACGTATTGAAACCAATATGCAAGATGTCAAAGAGGCGCACGTGGGTCAATCTGTGGTTTTACATTTGGCAGATGATATTGATATTTCACGTGGTGATTCGATTGTTGTAAATTCTGAAGCATCAGCAGCGACCGTTTCTAATGAAATTGAAGCGCATATTTGTTGGTTCGATGAGCGTCAACCGTTGCATGAAGGAACGAAATTGACGCTTCAAAATGGCTCAAATACTGTGAAGGCTATTGTCCGTGAAATAGAATATAAATATGATATTTCGACGCTTGAAAAAGTTTCAGCCGTTGGCGATAGGGGAGCAGTTGGTAAATTAAATGATATTGTGAAAATATTGTTGAAAACGGCAAAGCCTATTGTTTTTGACAAATATGGTCAGAATCGCCAAACGGGTTCGTTTATTTTGGTCAATGAAAATACATGTAATACCGTTGCGGCGGGCATGATTACAGGTAAGTATTTGGTTGATGATTTTGAAATTTGATAACTATTTATCGAGCTACGAATTACACGAATTTTACGAATTTTTCTAATTACGACATATACATCTCGATTCGTAAAATCCGTAAAATCAGTGTAATTCGTAGCTCAAAATATAATATTTAAAATGGCTGTATTACAAAATTCGACTTTACCCATAGAATCAGCAGACAATAAGTTTGACCAATTGATTTCGACTTATGATGACCGACAATTGCTTTGGTTAAGCGGTTATCTCTACGGTTTGGCTAATGCAAAAGCGGATAATCGAGTGGCTACTGATGTCGTTTATCGCTCACCAATTACCCCCTCAGTAACGACGGGTACAAATGGTAATGCTGCTGTTGCGGCAAAGCCGTCGAAGGTGACAATCCTTTTTGGGAGTCAATCGGGCAATTGCAAAAAGGTGGCAAATCAAGCGGCAGATGCTTTGAAAGCGGCTGGTTCGGAGGTCGTTGTGACCGATATGGCGGAGTACAAACCGGCTCAATTGAAGAATGAAAAACTGTTGTTAATTGTTGCTGCGACTTATGGCGAAGGCGAACCGCCTGCAGCAGCAGAGGAGTTACACAAGTTCATTTTCAGCAGCCGTGCGCCAAAATTGACTGCCGATACGCAGTTTGCCGTCTTAGCTTTGGGTGATAAATCGTATTTGCAATATTGCCAAACAGGTAAGGATTTTGACCAACAATTAGAAAAATTGGGCGCAAAACGCATCGCTGACCGCATTGATTGCGATGTGGATTATCACGATGATGCGGATAATTGGGTGAAATTGGTGGTTGAAAAATTGCCTGCCCCCCCGCCCCAGAGGGGAGCTACTGCGGCTTTGAATGGTAATGGGCAGTCATATGTGATAGCGGCAAAACAAGAAGCACCCGCTTCAAAATTCGATAGAAAAAACCCATTTGAAGCAGAAGTTTTAGAAAAAATACAGCTCAATGGACGTGGTTCTGTAAAGGAAACATGGCACATTGAGTTAGGTCTTGAAGGTTCAGGGTTGACTTATGAACCAGGCGATGCTTTGAATGTGTTTGCGACAAATTCAGAACGTTTGGTTGCAGATGTTTTGAAAACATCAAAATTAGACCCCTCAGTATTGGTTGATTTTGATGGTCAAAAACAGAAATTAGGCGATGTATTATTGGAAAAAGCAGAGTTGTCTGTTTTGACGCGTGATGTATTGCAGAAGTATTATGGTTTTACAAAAAATGACAAGCTGAAAGCGATACTCGACGACCCGAAAGCTTTGCAAGCATATATATATGGTCGTGATGTGGCGGACTTGTTTGTTGATTTTCCATCAGAAGTACCCCCTCAGTATTTTGCCGATTTTTTGAGAAAAATGCCGGCACGTGCGTACTCAATTGCTTCAAGTTTGGCGGCGCATGAGGACGAGGTGCATCTGACAGTTGGTGCTGTGCGCTACAATTTCAGAGGTCGAAAAAAGGAAGGCGTGGCTTCTTCTTTCCTTTCTGACCGTGTTTCAGTTGGCGAAAAGATGAAGGTTTTTGTTGAGAAAAATGAATATTTCAAATTACCAAATGACCCGAATGCGGACATTATTATGGTCGGACCCGGCACAGGTATTGCACCGTTCCGCGCTTTCGTAGAGGAACGGGCAGAGACAGGTGCGGAAGGTAAAAACTGGTTGTTCTTCGGAAATCCGAATTTTACAACGGACTTTTTGTACCAAACAGAATGGCAGCAATATTTGAAAAAAGGCAATTTAGACCGTTTGGATTTGGCTTTTAGCCGTGACCAAAAAGATAAAATCTATGTTCAACATCGCCTTTTGCAAAAATCGAAACTGATTTTTGAGCGTCTGCAAAATGGTTCTTACTTCTATGTGTGTGGCGATAAAAACAAAATGGCGGGTGATGTGGAACGTGCTTTGGTGCAAATTGCAGTGAAAGAAGGTGGTTTTTCAGAAGAAAAAGCGGTGGAATTCATCAAAGATTTGAAGAAAAAGCGGCAGTATTTGGAAGATGTATATTAGATTTTAGACCACAGATTGGGCTGATTTGACAGATTTTCACTGATTTTTCTTTAAATCTAAATAATAATCAGTGAAAATCTGTCAAATCAGCCAAATCTGTGGTCTCCTTTGTTAAATTTGCCCAAAAGAAATTTTATTCATTGAAAAGACGACACACAACACGATGATTTCTAAAAAAATGAAATACGCTTTAAAGGCACTTATCCATATTGCAAATGCCGAAGAAGCCTATGTGAAAACAGGTGATATTGCTGAAAAAGCACAAATTCCTAAGAAATTCCTTGAACAAATATTGTTAGAACTCAAAAAAGGGCGCATCATCAACAGCAAACAAGGTAATGTGGGTGGCTTTTATTTTGTCAAAGACCCCAAAGATGTGACGCTTGCTGATATTTATCGCCTCATTGACGGGCCGATTGCCTTAGTGCCGTGTGTTTCTAAAATTTTTTATGAGCCTTGCGATGATTGCAAAAACGAGGAATCATGCAGCATTCGTCATGCTTTGATTGAAGTACGAGATGGTACTTTGAAAATTTTGGAAACCATAAATATTGCTCAGTTGGCAGAAGGGTATATGCAGGAAGCGATGAATTTTATGATATAAAACTGTCAAATATTAACATTGATTTTAAAAATCATTCATTATTTTGTAAAAGGTGGAGGATGCAAACCTATTATTTTAAGAAGTGAGCGTTGATTAACAACACCTTTCCTATTCATTTGGAGCAATTCGATAGTCGTCCGTCCAATAGCCGTTTTGCCAATTAGCCTTAATTTGTCATCATTCCATTGAAAATGATGTGACCAAACGGATATACGTGGATTATATAGAGGACAAAGTAAATTCGTCATTGGGTCATAATAATGAGTTTTTGTAGATTTATGTGTATTACACCCGCCACAGCTATACGCAAGGTTTTCTAATGTTGTTTGACCGTCTAAACAAGTCGGCAGGATATGGTCAAAATGGAAGAAATCAATAGAATATTCTGCGGGGCATAGACAATATTCGCAACACTCATGCGCTCTTTCTATCACCTTTCGCTGCATAAAAACGGAAATATATTCAGACATTAGCAGATGTCGGTTGGTTTAGTTAATTCCAAAGTTTTCATCAATTGAGGTAGGGTAATATTGCGTAATTGCGCTAATTCTATGAGATATTTAAGGCGTTTTACACGGATTTTCTCTTCTTCTTCCACTAATTCCAGTAACTCAGAATGTTCAATATCAGAGATTGTTTCTATTTCCATTTGCTGTATAAGTGCCTGATAACGAAGCCGTTTAGATTTATCCAAAACAGTTCGATTAATTTTATCCAATAGAATAGTATCTTGTAAATTTTTATCTGTCTTTTTTTTATCTCTAATAACAGCGTTGAGCTGTTGAACAAACATTTCTAAGTCTGTAAGAGGCATTTGAGAGGCATTATATAATAGACTTTGAGTATCCATTTTGAGCGTTTTTTAATGCGTAGATAAAGCAACAATTCATTTTTTTACAAAGTTAGTTTTTTCTTATAAAAAATCAAATTTGCAAAAATGGAAATTGTGTTAAGTAGATGACTTCTTGAAAGGTAAAATCAAAAGTGCCGAATTCTGTAACAACGAAATTCGGTACTTTTGATTTTATGTTGAACCGCTAAACTAAAACAACCCCTCAACCGACCAATAACGCTCACCTGTATCATAATTAAACGTCAAAACACGTGAGCCTTTGGGCAATTCAATCAGTTTTTGAGCAACCGCAGCAAGTGACGCACCTGTCGAAATACCACCCAAAATGCCTTCTTCTTTTGCTAAACGTTGGGCATAATCAAAGGCTTCTTCTTTGGTAACGGCAATCACACCATCCAATATATCACGATGTAAATTGTCGGGAATAAAACCTGCGCCGATGCCTTGAAGGGGATGTGGACCAGGCGCACCGCCACCGATAACAGGCGACGCGGCAGGTTCGACGGCAAAAACCTTTAAATTTGGAAATTTCTCTTTCAATACTTCTGCCACACCTGTAATATGTCCGCCTGTACCAACACCCGTGATGAGGGCATCGAAGCCTTCTGGAAAGTCATTCAAAATCTCAATTGCCGTCGTTTTTTTATGGATTTCAACATTGGCTTTGTTGCTGAATTGTTGCGGCATCCACGCATTAGGGTCTTCGTTGACCAATTCTGCGGCGCGTTCAATAGCGCCTTTCATGCCTTTTTCACGTGGTGTCAACTCAAACGATGCGCCATAAGTAGCCATAATTTTGCGGCGTTCAATGGACATAGATTCAGGCATCACGAGGACCAATTTGTAACCTTTTACGGCACAAACCAAAGCCAAACCGATGCCAGTATTACCCGAAGTTGGCTCAACAATGACGCTATTTTTGGTCAAAATCCCTTTTGATTCGGCATCTTCAATCATCGCAAGAGCGATTCGGTCTTTGATGCTTGCGCCAGGGTTGTTCCTTTCGAGTTTCATAAAAACTTCGAAATCGTTCGAAAACAATTTGTTAAGCCGCACATGTGGCGTATTACCCACAGATTCTAAAATGTTATTAAATCTCATTTTTCTTATTTTTATTGGATACTATTAAACTTGTTTTGCGATACAAAGTTACAACTTTTTTATTAAATGCTACTAAATTTGTAGAATTAGTAGAATACATTTACATTTGCACCTGTTACCCCCTCAGTAAGCAACAACGTTTGGTATTTTATATTTCAGATTCATTATAATTTTTACGATTACAAAATGACTAAGAAAATTTCAGACAGCCCAAATAATAAAAGTATTGCTATGGCTTTAAGCCAAACGCTTCGGCAGTCAAAAATCCAAAGATATTGGATAGCGGCGGGAATTGGAACAATTTCGATTGCCCTTTTCTTCTTTTTTATGTCTGCGGAGACATTTCAATGGCTTAAAAATGATTTAGCTGCTGAAAACCACATCTTTTATTGGATGGTTTTAGTCGGCATCGGTGCTGAAGTCGTTGCGGGCTCGATGGGTATGGGTTATGGTGTTATTTGTACAACTATATTGTTATTGCTCAATGTGCCACCTGTTTCTGTCAGTGCAAGCATTCATACTGCCGAAACATTTACGAGTGCGGCGGGTGCGATGAGTCACTACAAATATGGCAATATCAATCTGAAATTGGCAAAAAAACTCTCTATTCCTGGGGCAATTGGTGCCATTATTGGGGCAATTGCGCTGATTGCATTGCACCATAAAAGCCCTGTTTTTATAAAATTGGGTATTTCGATTTACACGTTTTATCTCGGTGTAAAAATCATGCAAAATGCTTTTAAACAAGGCATTATTGAAAAAAAAGAAACCAATATTCCTGTCATTGCTACTATTGGTGGCTTTATTGATTCTTTTGGCGGTGGTGGCTGGGGACCATTAATTACGGGAACGCTTATCAAAAACGGTGAAACGCCTCGTTTTTCGATTGGTAGTTCGAGTTTAGCTAAGTTCGTTTTGACCTTTGCAAGTGCATTCACGTTTTTTGTGGGTGGGGGCTTTGGACAGTGGCGCATCATCGCAGGTTTGCTCATTGGTGGCGTTGCGACAGCACCATTGTCGGCTTTGTTGACGACACGGTTGCCGACCAATAAAATGTTCGTCATTGTCGGAATTGTGGTGATTGTGTGTAGCCTGATTTCAATTTCTCGGGTCGTTTTGAAGATGATAGCAGGTTAATTAAACTCTAAAAATGCTGTTGGATTTGGGCAAGGTGATTCAAAAATCTCACGTCAATTTGTTAAATTCTACTATATTTATAGAATTAGTGTATTTTTGCAAAAAATTTGAAACACGGCTCATTTTTACTTAAAAAAGGGCAATATACTGAGGGGGTACCTTTCATTTAGTTTTTTGAAAAATCTAATTTTTAAGAAATTTTTCTTTGTAAGAAAATATAAAAAGGAAAAGACATTTATTTGTAGTGCCTTTTACATTTTCAGATGCTGGTAAGGCAATTTATCAATATTATTCAAACTAAAATTTACGCTCTATTATGGAAATAGGACTTGTACTTGTATTATTAGTTGTCGCTGTTATTTTATTATCTATTGAAACTATCTCGCCCGATTTCATTGCTTTAGGCTTGTTAATTGTTTTAGTTTCAACGAAAATACTCACTTTTGATGAGGCTTTTAAAGGATTTGGAAGTGAATTTATCATAATGTTAGCCGCTGTATTCATTGTCGGAGAAGCACTCCAACAAAACGGTATGGTTGACCTTGCTGCTCAACGTATTGGACGTATTCAAAATATCCCTATTTGGGCATTAATAGCGGTTATTATGGCGTGTGCAGCAGGGATTTCAGCCTTTATGAACAATACGACTGTTTCGGCAGTGCTACTTGCACCTGTCGTCAGTATTGCTAAAAGAGTGCGCGTCAGTCCGTCCAAACTTTTAATGCCTATGGCATTTGCGGCATTAATGGGTGGCACCTGCACACTCATTGGCACGTCAACGAATATAGCGGGCAATGCTTACCTTGTCAAAAAAGGTTTTGAAAGTATGACCATGTTCGAGTTGCTGCCAATTGGTTTGCCATTGACAGTGGTTGGTATTATTGTTATGGCTCTTGGACATCGCTTAATCCCTGCTCGCGCTGCCATCGCATCTGAAACAGGCTTTACAGAGCGATACGAAATCCGTAAATATCTGAGCCGTGTGCGTGTGTTGATGCAATCTCCTTTAGTTGGGCAGCATATTTTCAACCTCAATTTAGGTCAAAATGAGATGCGTATTCTTAAAGTCATTCGCCATAATCGTGATATTTTTCCTGATGCCAATACCACCGTTCAAAGTGAGGATTTACTTGTCATTGAAGGTTTACAAGAAGACATATCGGCTCTTCGTAGTAAGCAAGGACTCGAATTAGCAAGAGGAACAGTGGGTGATGCCGATTTGCAAGACAATTCTGTACGACTCGTTGAATTGCTGATAGAGCCAACTTCTTCGCTCATCAAACGAACATTAATAGAGGCTGATTTTCGCAAAAAATACCATATTTCGATTTTAGCAATTCATCGAAAAAATGAAAGTATTACGGACGATATTGCACAAACGCCTTTACGGACAGGCGATGTGCTGTTAGGTCAAGGTCGCATTGAAGACATTGCCCTTTTGCAAAACAGCAATGATTTGATTGTCTTACAAGAAATTGCTAAAAACAAACCCTTTAATATGCGTAAAGGATTGATTACCTTATGCTTATTTTTTGGAGCGATACTATTAGGGTCAATCGAAATTGGTGGTAAGCCTATTTTGCCATTAGGTATTTCATTTTTGGGTGCAGCGTTATTGAGCATAGCGACGGGTTGTATTACGCCTGAAAATGCGTATAGTGCTATTGACAGACGTTTATTAATTCTCATCGCAGGTATGACCGCTTTTGGTATCGCTATGAGCAATACAGGAGCGGATAAGTTTTTAGCGCAAGCAGTCGTAAATTATCTATCGCCCTTTGGAACACTCACTGTTTTAGCTGGATTTATGGTATTGACTATCATTTTGACGCAACCTATGTCAAATGCAGCAGCAGCGATGGTCGTTTTACCAGTAGCGTTAGAAGCCGCAAAAGCCATGCACGTTAATGAACGAACATTTGCCATAGCTGTCATAGTTTCTGCCTCGATTTCGATGATTACACCGTTTGAGCCTTGTTGTATTCTCGTTAGTGGTGCAGGTCAGTATAAAGTCCGAGATTTTATGAAAGTAGGTGGCTTATTGACGCTTGTTTTCTTAGCAGTTATGCTTGTTTTGATTCCTATGATATGGGGGTTGTAATTCTAAAACTTAGATATTGATAATAAAATGAAAAAGATACTTATCTGTATTACCCTTGTTTTAAGTGTTTTATCTTTAAAATCGCAAGTGGTACATCAACAGACCTATTGGACACGTCTGTATGTAAGAGTAAAATTAAACGATAAATGGGCATGGCAAACAGAAGTTGATAACCGCCGATTTTTTGGTGAAAATAAGCAATTACAGTTTATAGCGCATACACACTTGCATCGAAAAATTGGTAAAAATACTGAGGGGTCATTGGGTTTGTCGTATTCCACAGTTTGGCAAGGTATTTTAGCCGTTCCAGAATTGAGAGCGTTTCAAGAGTTTTATGTCTATCAAAAACTCAATGAAAAAGCCCGTTTGATTCATCGTTTCAGAACAGAAGAACGCTGGTTTCGGAACTATCAAAGTGAGACGTTTACTGAGGGGTATAATTTTAAGTTTCGCTTACGTTATATGTTGCGTTTTGAGTATAAATTGTCTGAAAAATGGACAGTTAAATTAAATGATGAAGTGATGTATCACTCTGACGATTTTGACCAAAACCGACTTTATGGTAGTTTTGAATATAAGTTCAGGAAAGATATGTCGTTGGAATTGGGCTATATGAAAGCCTATCAAAAACGAGCGAATAATAAAGGGTTTTATGATAGGGATAATTTAAGGCTGACGCTTTATAAAGATTTTAATATAAAAAATAGGAAATAATCATTTTTATCAAAATAAAACACCCAAATACGGAGGGGTCATTTTTATGGAAAATAAGAAAGTTTCAGAAGTAGAAATCATCAAAGACAAAAGCCGCTACTTGCGCGGCACATTGGTCGAGAGCTTGCACAATGAAG
>JANLQI010000497.1:0-9274 GCA_031367705.1 Saprospiraceae bacterium
GCATCTTTATTATCCTACGCATCCTGATTCAAACTCAATCCATCTTCAACACCTTCCTTGGCAACAGCCCATCTCTTTGAGCCGTATGCCATATAAACGAGGCGATAATCGTCGCCGCTTGTTTCAAGTCCGCCTCAATTAAGTGGTCAAAGTTGTCCATATTGGTATGGTGTGTTCGTGTCATGTATTCAATCGGGTCTTGAATAAACTGAAAGCCAGGAATACCTGCCGCGTCAAACGATTGGTGGTCAGTACCGCCAGTGTTTGAAACAGTAATGGTACTCGCTTGCAGGTCTTTGAAAGGCTCCAACCACGTTCTGAAAATGGGTCTCACGTCTTCATTACCTTGTAGATAAATGCCTCGAATTTTGCCTGTCCCATTGTCCAAATTGTAGTATGCAGAGATTTTCGCTTGTTCTGGTTTCAAGGATTGCACTGTACGCGCTTTGATTTCCGCAAAATGCTGATTGACATACGCCACCGAACCGAACAAGCCCTGCTCCTCGCCTGTCCACAAAGCCATCCGCAAGGTACGGCGTGGTTGAATACCCGTTTCTTTAATCATTTCGGTCAAAATACGAGCCGCTTCCATCATCACAGCAGAACCCGCAGCATTGTCAGTAGCACCTGTTGCCGAAGACCAAGAGTCGAGGTGTGCGCCAAACATAACGACTTCATCTTTCAAATCCGAACCCGGTATTTCAGCGATGAGATTATGCTCCATTTTATCGGGATTGGTGTATTTCGCCTTGATATTGACACTCACTTTCACAGGCAAACCCTTTTGCGCCATGCGAAACAAGCGGTTGTATTGCTCAACATCTATCGTCATTTGTGGCAGCACTTCTGCGCCTTCATCGCGCGCTTGACCCTCTTTGGCAGATGCGCCAGAGATGAAAACGGTGCCTAAATCACCCGCAAAGCTGCGGTCAATCGTACCCAAAGGTTTTTCTTCATACAACATTTTGCGCATCGCTTTGCTGAATTCATTGTCGCCAAAACCGAAATTGCGTAAGGTGCGGGGCGTTGGCTTCGGGGCATTTGCCATTTCCAAGAGCGACGAGTCCGCATAACGTTTGGCAGTGCCATCAAATCCAATTTTCACGTTGCGAATGGTGTCCATCAAAACAAACTTGCCAGTCAATTTGCCTTTGTATTTTGCCAACTCCTCAATGCTGTTGGCTTTGAAATAAATGACTTCACCTGTCAATGTGCCATTGGTTGAAGGCGACCATGCTTTTGGGTAGGCAATAAGTGGAAAATAGCTCGGCTCGACGGCATGGGCTTCAAAGTGTTCCAGTTCCCAGCCTCTGCCAAAAGGGCCCCATGCTTCGGTGTGGACATTTTTCAAGCCCCAACCAGTCAATTGGTCTTGCGCCCATTTAGTGGCTTTGTCGAGCATTGGTGAACCTGTCAAACGAGGCCCATAAACATCAGTGAGGTAAAATGCTGTTTCCATGACCTTACTTTGTTCCAAGCCTATTTTGCGGATGATTTTGTTGACTTTATCATCGGCTGCGTCCTGAGCAAATGTTGTGTAATTGAAAAAAGCGCATAACACGCCCATAAAGATTCGTTTCTTCATACAGATAGATTTGTAAATGATTTGATAAGATGAATTAAATTTCTCTGTAAGGTAAAATCATTTAATGAGATGCCGATATTTGTGAGATAAATTTTGATGAACAGCAAATTTAGACCCCTCAGTATGTTTAAGCTTTGAAAATATTTTTCTTACATTTACGCTGTTACAAACCAAAATCAAATAAACGAGCGTTAAAGAAATTATGAAGCATTGGAAAAAAATAAGTCTATTAGGTGTTTTGGTCTTTTTATCCTTTAAAACACTATCAGCGCAACAATCAGGATACGCTTGTATTTATTCAAAAGGTCTTTGCGGCAGAACAGTCGCCAGAGGTGAACGACTCGACTGCAAGAAGTTAACAGCCGCACATAGGACGTTCAAATTTGGCACTCAAGTGCGTGTAACCAATGTAGATAATGACAAAAGCGTCATCGTGACCATCAACGATAGAGGGCCTTATAGCAAAAAAGATATTATTGATTTGACGCCCGCCGCCGCTAAGAAAATAGGCTTGACTTATGGCTTAGGGCGCGTGAAAGTCAAAATACAAAAGGTAGTGGATTAGTTTCACATCGCCATGCGCGGCAACGGTGCTACATCTTGTCCGACAAAATCACCTTCTAAATATTTGAAAAAAGCGGCAGTCGCTATCATCCCTGCATTGTCTGTACAATATTGAAAACTGGGAATGTATGTTTGCCACCCCTCAGTAATTCCTGCTTTTGTCAAGGCTTCGCGCAAACCAGAATTGGCGGACACACCACCTGCAATAGCCACTTCTTTGATGCCCGTTTCCTTAGCTGCTTTTTTTAATTTTTTCATCAAAATAGAAATGATACGGCTTTGGATGGAGGCACAAATATCATTGAGGTTTTCTTCAATAAACTGTGGGTTTTCCTTTTGTTTCTTTTGTAAAAAGTACAAAATAGCCGTTTTCAGACCGCTAAAACTAAAATTTAGACCTTCGATATTGGGTTCCGTAAACTCAAATTTAGGCGTTCCTAATTTCGCTAATTTATCAATAATCGGCCCTGCGGGATAGCCTAAACCCAATATTTTGCCTGATTTATCAAACGCTTCTCCTGCGGCATCGTCCGTTGTCTGCCCCAGTACTTCCATACTGAGGGGGGCATTGACGCGTACAATTTGCGTATGTCCACCTGAAACGGTTAAGCATAAAAAAGGAAATTTAGGACGTGGTGCTTCTGCAAAATGCGCCAAAACGTGTGCGCCCATGTGGTTAACTTCAATCATTGGCACATCTAAGGACAAAGCAAATGCCTTAGCAAACGACACACCAACCAAAAGAGAACCCATCAAACCAGGGCCACGCGTGAACGCCACAGCATCAATATCTCGTTTTGAAACACCCGCTTTTTTCAATGCCAAGTCAACAGTTGGTACGATATTGACTTGATGAGCTCGGGAAGCCAGCTCTGGCACAACACCGCCGTATTGCTCATGCACCGTCTGATTGGCGATACAATTGCTTAGAATTTCAATATTTTTGCTTGAAAACGCTTGATTTTCCTCCGAAAATGTACCCCTCAGTATCGCTGCCGAAGTGTCGTCGCAAGAGGATTCGATGGCGAGAATCGTGACGATGCGTGGAATTTTAGTCTTAATAGTGAACATACAGAAATGAAATGTTATAAAAAACGTAATGAACGGGGCAAAAATACAGGTTCAAACCGAGAAACCGTTTATGTAATGACGAATGATGAATTTTAAATAATAAATTTACAAAATGAAAAATACTGTTTTAATAATACTCCTTCTTTCGACAACAATAATCAGTTGTTCCAAAAAAAATGTTGACAAAACGGCAACGGTTAAAATCGAAAAGGAAAAAGTCGTTACACCTAAAAAAAGTGATATTGATTCAAAAGATGAATTGGAAACGCCTATTCCTATTACGCCAACCGTCCTATTGATGGCTAAAATCAATAGAACACCTTGCTTTGGCAAATGCCCTGTTTTTACTATAGAATTGTTTGATAATGGTGTCGTGAAATACAATGGCGTGGCATTTGTAGATAAAAAAGGGATATTTACAGCAAAAGTGACACCTGAATTTATTGCACGTATTCAATCCAAAGCCTTGTCTATCAAATATTTATCTCTTGAAAACAAATATCCGATTGCACCTGTCGTCATTGCTGATTTACCAACTACGACAACATACATTCGCATTGGCGAAGAAGGCAAACAAATAACGGACAACTTCGACGCACCACGAGACTTGATTGATTTTGAAAATTGGTTGGTATTTCAATTTGAGAAATTGGATTGGCAAGCGGAATAGGTTATTGGGCAATTTAAGCATTATTTTTTGTATATGAATGGGCTTTATTATTTTGTTTCGCCTAAAGTTGTTGCGAAAAGGAGAAAGGAGACCCCTCAGTAATTTGCCAAATTTTGCCGGTTTACATTTTAAAATGCGTGAAAATTTTGGTGTTTACAGCAACGTTTTTAGGGTTGACAGCTTTTCGAAAAAGCACTATAGGGTATGTACCTAAATTTGTATCGTAAAATTTAATACTAAAAATTAAAACAATACGATATGAAAAAGGTAATAATCATTTTAATGGCATTCGCCATAACATTCAAATCCATAGCTCAAACAACGGGGTCAAAAGTATCTGGCACTGTGATAGACACAAAAAAGGCTTATGTTGAATTTGCCAATGTTTTGTTGAAAAAAACGAAAGATTCTGCCGTTATTAAAATGGCAGTGACGGAAGAAGGTGGCAAATTTACATTTGAAGAAGTGCCTTTTGGTGACTATTTTGTTGAAACAAGTTTTGTAGGTTATACAACGACAATGACCCCCTCTTTCTCTTTTTCAATAGAAAACAGCCCTTTGCAACTCAGTCCTATCACAATTCAAGATTTGAGTATCAACTTAGCGGGTGTCGTCGTAACGAGCAAAAAGCAGCTAATTGAACAAAAAATAGACCGTTTGGTCGTCAATGTGGATGCTTCAGTGACCAATGTGGGCGCGACGGCTTTAGAAGTCTTAGAAAAATCGCCAGGTGTGACGGTTGATAAAGATGGCAACATCAGTTTGAAAGGCAAGTCATCGGTTATGGTGATGGTTGACGGTAAACCGTCTTATTTGAGTCCAACTGAATTGGCAAATCTTTTAAGTAATATGAACGCCAATCAACTCAATCAGATAGAAATTATGACAAATCCGTCTGCAAAATATGATGCAGCTGGCAATGGTGGCGTTATCAATATCAAAACGAAGAAAACGGCTTCTCAAGGATTTAACGGCAGTTTGACACTTAGTTATGGTCAAGGTATTTATGCAAAATCCAATAACAGCTTGATGCTCAACTATAAAACAGACAAAATCAATACTTTTCTGAATTATGGTTATAGCCTCAACAACAGCTTTATGAATTTTGATATTCAAAGGAATTTTTTTGGTACGAATGGCATCAAACTCTCCGAATTAGACCAGCAATCGAATAGAATTAACAATAATCAAAACAATAATCTTAAGTTGGGTTTGGATTATAATATCAACAATCAAACGACACTTGGGGTCGTTGCATCGGGCTTTTTAGCACCTCAAAAACAAGATGGTTTTACGACAAGTTATGTCAAAAATGGCAATGAAAGTATCACTTCTATTGAAAAAACGATTAGAACGGTTGACAATACTTGGAAAAATGGCGCTGTTAACATCAATTTTCATTCATCATTAGACAGTAGTAAAAAAGACATTTCTGCCAATATTGATTACTTGCATTACGATTTTTCGGGCAAACAAAATATTTCAGGATTGACTTATGACCCCGACCAAACATTGATAGCAGAAAATTATCGCAAGAACATTTTACCTTTGACTATTGATATTTATTCAGGCAGATTTGATTATGCGCAACCCCTCAGTAAAGGCGGGACTTTAGAAGCAGGTATGAAGTCAAGTCTTGTGAAAACCAATAATGTTTCAGATTTTTACAATATCACAAATAATGCAGAGTTGGCTGACAGCACCTTTAGCAATGCTTTTAATTATTCTGAAAACATCAATGCGGCATATCTCAATTTGAATAAAAAATTAGATAAATTGACGCTTCAAGCGGGGCTACGCTTAGAAAATACGCAATACAACGGTGTACAATCAGCATTGTCTCAAAAAACGGATTCTACTTTCAAGCGCAATTACACGAACCTATTTCCGACCGCTTTTATCGGTTATGAAGTCAATAAAGACAATCAATTGGCACTGTCTGTGGGGCGTAGAATTGACAGACCTGCTTACCAATCACTGAATCCATTTATCGGTTTTATTGATAAATACACCTACTCGACAGGTAATCCATTTTTGCAACCACAGTTCAGTACCAATATCGAATTGAGCCACTCATTTAAGAATCGTTTTATCACAACATTGAATTACAGCGTCATTAAAGGGATGATAAATGAAACGTTGATACATCAAGATTCTGTCATTATCCGCAGTGTTGGCAATATTGGTACACGATACAATTATGGCATAACTGAAAGTGTATCAATGGTTTATGATAATTGGTATTCAGGTACATTGTTCGCCAATCTGTATCAAAACAAATACGACGGCATCATTAATGGGCTACCATTTAAAGCATCGCAAATGACACTTTCATTGAATATGAACAACCAATTTAGTCTGCCAAATGGATGGGCGGCTGAAATATCAGGTTCATATACAAGCCGAAATCGAGATGAAGGGCAAGCTATCGTATTGCCCGCAGGTCAGTTATCTTTCGGCGTTTCAAAACAATTGTTCAATAAACAAGCGAGTTTGAAATTTAATGTCAGAGATATTTTTTATACGCAAAATCCAAAAGAAATTCAGAATTTCCAAGATGTGCAATCTACTTTACGTATTTCAAGAGATACGAGGGTTTTTAATCTTGCTTTTGTTTATAAATTTGGTGCGACTATCAAATCAAAATCGTCGAATATAACACCGACTGAAGAACAAAAAAGGGTACAGAGTTATTAATGAAATATTGAGGGGTGATTGATATTCAATTAGTTATAATCTTCCGAAGGTTCAAAACTTTCGGAAGATTATTGCCCGACAAAATGGGCAACAACACGTTTAAGGGATTCAAAGCTGTTTTTAAAATTTTAAAATAAATGAAAGTTAAAATAAAAGAATACTCTACACTGCTCATGCACATATTGGCATGGGCAGTAATATTCATGTTACCATTTATTTTTACAGCAGAAAGTTATGATGAGACTGAAGCAGTAGTGCATTATAAATCGGATTTTTATCTATTGAATACCGTTACAAAAATATTTTGGGTTTTGACATTTTATCTGAATAGCGAAATATTGATTCCTCGTTTTATTTACAAAAAAAAATACATCCAATTTACACTATTTCAAGCCTGTATCTTTTCAATTATCATGCTTATGCATGGTTTATTATTTAATTGGATTGTCGTTGGCGAACATAATTTTCATTTTTTTAGGTCATCTTCTTATAATATCATTTCTTTTTTATTTACAGTTATAGCGAGTTTAGCTTACAAAACGATTTCAGATAAATCAAAATCGGAAGCAGAAGCGCATGAAAAACAAAGAGAGAATTTAAAGACAGAATTATCTTTTTTGCGTTCTCAAATCAGCCCGCATTTTTTATTCAATGTACTCAACAATATGGTTGCTTTGGTGCGGTTGAAAAGTGATGATTTGGAGCCAACGATTCTTAAACTTTCGTCATTGATGCAATATATGTTGTACGAAACGGATGAAGAAAAAGTATTGTTGCAAAGCGAAGTAGGTTATCTACAAAGTTATATTGACCTACAAAAACAACGATTTGGTAAAAAATTGACATTGAATGTTGCATTTAATGTTGCAGAAAACTGGCATAGTATAGAACCGATGCTGTTGATTCCTTTTGTTGAAAATGCTTTTAAACACGGCATAGGTTTGGTACAAAATCCTGTCATAGATATTTGTTTGAAAGCAGATAATAACGAACTTAATTTTTCTGTGAAAAATAAATATATTCGTACAGATGATATAAAAGACAAAACATCGGGCATCGGGTTAGCTAATGTAAAAAGACGTTTAGCATTGTTATACGCAGACAATCAACAACTTACGATTGACGATGTACAGGGTTGGTTTGCTGTTTCATTAAAACTTACTTTTAAATCATGATGAATTGTATCGCTATTGACGATGAACCTTTAGCACTCCAACTGTTACAAGATAATATCAGCAAAGCCCCTTTTTTAAAATTGGTCGCTGTTTGCAATGACGCATTTGAAGCGATGAAAGCCTTGTCTGAAAATAAGATAGACTTAGTTTTTATTGATATTCAAATGCCTGGATTAACCGGTTTGCAATTTATTGGCAGCCTTGAAAATAAGCCTTTGGTTATTTTTATTACTGCCTACAAACAATATGCTTTGGAAAGTTACGACCTCGCCGTTGTGGATTATCTTGTAAAACCTGTTGCTTTAGACAGATTCATAAAAGCCTGCAACAGGGCTAAAGAATTACACGAATTAAAAACGGCAAAAAACCAAACAGAAGCCTATCCCTCAGTAGATTATTTCTTTGTTAATGCCGATTATAGCCAGATAAAAGTGCTATTTGATGACATTATTTTGATGGAAGGTCTTAGAGATTATATCAAAATTAACTTAAAAAGCTCAAAAAAACCTTTAATCGTCAGAACCAACCTTAAAAACATAGAAATGGAGTTACCGCCTAATAAATTTATCAGAATACATAAATCATTTTTAGTTGCCATTTCAGAAATAACCGCTATTCGTAAAAACAGTATTTTTGTAAACGATAGAGAGTTTTCAATTGGTGAAACATTTCGAGAAAACGTTGAACGACTTATCCGTAAATGAAGTCATTGAATGGATTAAGAAGCATTAATTTATATCCCCCTCAGTAAAAACCACAAAATGCCAAGACGGACAATCCCGCTTGGCATTTTGCATATATAAAAAAGTAAAAACCTAAGCCACAGCCGACATCGAAATACTCGACATCATTTGCTCCAAATGCCCATTTTTCACTTCTTTTTCACGGTCTGCAATTTCGATAAATTGGTCATACAAATCATTCAAATTGTAGTTTTCAACTGGAAAACCCAATAATTGCAAGCGATAACGCAAGGCTGCACGACCACTCCGCGCAGTCAAAACAATGCTCGATTCTGAAACACCGACATCAAGCGGGTTGATGATTTCGTAGTTTTCACGGCATTTTATTACACCATCTTGATGAATGCCTGATGAATGTGCGAAGGCATTTGAGCCAACAATCGCTTTATTCGGTTGCACCATCATACGCATTTTTTCGCTGACTAAGCGGCTCAATGGAAACAATTGCTCTGTTTGAATATCGGTATATAAACCCAATTCTTTGTGCTGACGCATGACCATCACAACTTCTTCAAGGCTCGTATTTCCCGCCCGTTCGCCGATGCCGTTGATGGTACATTCAATCTGGCGTGCGCCATTCGAAACGGCTGAAATAGAGTTAGCCGTAGCCAAACCTAAGTCGTTGTGACAATGCGCTGAAATCGTTGCTTTGTGTATATTTGGCACATTATCCACCAAATATTTAATCAAACGACCGTATTGTTCAGGTAAACAATAGCCAGTTGTGTCTGGAATATTGACAACCGTAGCCCCTGCTTTGATGACCGCT
>JANLQI010000520.1:0-8550 GCA_031367705.1 Saprospiraceae bacterium
TCCGTAGCTTTTTCGTATTGATTTTCCGTTAAATCAATAGTTTCCGCGATTTTTTGTAGTAAATCGCTAAACCTTTGTTTGTCAAATTCTGATGTCATAAAATTATAAATTTATTGATTTTTAATACTAATCGTTTTTTGAAATCCGTTAAAATTGGTTGCTGAATTTTGGTCATAGATAACCAAAGGCATATCAGCTTTGGGCATCCACACCCGCCCCGTCTCAATAGCAAGTGAGATAGGCATTACAGGAAATACATGAAGTTCTGATTTTTGTCCATGCACAGCTTTAATACGGTTATAAACTTGGCGCATGAGTGTTCGGTATTTTCCCAATAGGTGTTTGGTTTTAACAAAGCCTCTTTGTGGTTTATCTATTGAAACAGCCCAAATACTGCAATTATTCCCTAAAACATCATGGATTCTGTCATGTGTAACCGTTGCACTTAGCGAAAGAAGTAGAACAGGAATACCTGATGTGTCCGAAGGTTCGGTAAATGTGAAAGCGTCAATTTCGGCAACATTGCCCCATTTCCAACTTGGTTCTGGTTCCATTTGCCTCTCATAAATACCGACATCATACATATCAGAAAACAAAGTTCCAAGTTTTATCAAAAGCGGCTGAGGTGCAAAAGCAAACATTGAAAAATGTTTAACTTCATCATCATCTTTTAATGGTGTAATTTTTTTGTGAAAATTACTAACCAAATTTCGTTCTTCGCTTTCCCAATATTCGGGCGTTTTGTCCGAATCAGCATGATTTTTTAGACTTATTTCAACGGCTCTTTTATCAACTGGATAACGCTCTGGAATCATTGCGTTCATTACATCGTTGTTCATACTGAGGGGGCTTGTATGATTACCAACATTTGCCCCATACAAAACGACATGGCTTCTTTTGTCCACATGAATTGAGGTAAGTATTTCCATGCGCCTCTCATGTTTGGCTTTCATTTTTTCCAAGCGTTCGCGGGTGTGTCCTGCTACATCTTCTTTATCAACGAGCCGATGATGTGTATCACACAACAGCATCAAATTTGAAAGTGCAGATTTTAGGCGTTCTGATTCAACTTTATCGCCTCTTGGTCCGTCTGGTTTATCGGCGACTATGTGGGCAATATATGCTTGATTGAACTCCGCTTTAGTCAAAGCGTCTTGATATAAAACTTGGTTGCAGCCGTCATATTGGCAACGCCCCGCAGCTTTACCCCAAAGTAGTATTTTAGTTTTATCTCCTATGTATGAAACCGACATTTACTTACCTTTAGTTTTTATGTTTGTGAATTTCCTATGGTGCTTATAGTCCTTTTCAAGTCCATGGGCAACTTCTGATGCTTTACTTTGAGTGCGATGATTTGATATTTCTTTCAAAATTATTTTGTCAGTAGTACAATCCCAGTGGCTCACAGCTACTGTTTTCCGTTCGCAATGAGATTTTACTTTTCTCTTTTGGGGGTTCTCTGAAATACCGTGATAAACCTCGCATTGGGTTACATTTATCAATCTGTAAACTCTAATCATGCCCTAATTTTTTTTAAAATGTGAATTAAAATTATTATAAATAATGTTATATTAAACTTAACAATACCTTGAATTTATTAGTTCATGGACTTCACAAAAAGTTTTATTTTTTTTTAACTTCAAACTTGCTGTTTAGTTTTTGTTAACATTTTAAAGTATCATCATTCAAAAGACACCTTATAAAAGTTAGTGTTTTGCCTTATGAATAGATTAAATTTAAAACACAGGATTCGCCTTTTTTCCTTTACTTTGCCCTTCATTTTCAACTAAAAACATATTCAATACCCAACAATACGAAAAGCAAAATACCCTTATGGCTATCAAAAAATCCGAATTATACAGCTCTCTTTGGAAAAGCTGCGATGAACTGAGGGGGGGCATGGATGCTTCCCAATACAAAGACTATGTACTGGTTTTATTGTTCGTCAAATATGTATCCGACAGATATGCGGACGACCCTGATGCAATTATTGAAATTCCGACAAGTGAAGAAGCGGGGAAAGGTGGTTCTTTTCAAGACATGGTTTTTTGGAAAGGCAAAAAGGACATTGGCGACCAAATCAATAAAATCATTGCTCGATTAGCAGAGGCAAATGGTCTGACGGGTATTTTCAAAAATGCGGATTTCAATGATGAAACCAAGATAGGCAAAGACAAAGAAATGGTTGACCGTTTGACCAATCTAATTGCCATTTTTGAAAATGAAAACCTCAATTTTAGTAAAAATAGAGCTGATGGTGATGATATTTTAGGCGATGCTTATGAGTATTTGATGCGCCACTTCGCTACGGAATCGGGTAAAAGCAAAGGGCAGTTTTACACCCCTGCCGAAGTTTCGCGGGTCATGGCAAAGGTTTTAGGCATCAACCAAGCCGAGCGACCAGACCAGTCTATTTATGACCCTACTTGTGGGTCAGGTTCTTTGTTGCTGAAAGCATCAGATGAAACAAAATTAGGTTTATCTATTTACGGACAGGAAAAAGACAATGCCACCGCAGCATTGGCGAAAATGAATATGATTTTGCACAATAACCCAACGGCAGTTATTGAGCAGGGTAACACATTATCAACACCCTCTTTTACTGAGGGGTCAAAACTCAAAACCTTTGATTTTGTCGTAGCCAATCCGCCTTTTTCGGATAAAGGCTGGAGTAATGGCGTTGATGCGAAAAATGATATTTACACCCGTTTTGACGGATATGGAACGCCGCCCGATAAAAACGGCGACTATGCTTTTTTGCTTCATGTTGTCCGTTCACTCAAAAGCAAGGGTAAAGGGGCTATCATTTTGCCGCATGGCGTTTTGTTTAGAGGTAATGCCGAGGCTGAAATTCGTAAAAACCTCATTCGCAAGGGTTTTATAAAAGGCATTATTGGGCTTCCTGCCAATCTGTTTTATGGAACGGGTATTCCTGCTTGTATCATTCTTTTGGATAAGGAAAACGCTGAAAATCGCAAAGGGATTTTTATGATTGATGCCTCAAAAGGCTTTATCAAAGACGGTAATAAAAACCGTTTGCGTGACCAAGATGTGCATAAAATCGTTGATATTTTTAACAAATACATCGAATTTCCGAAATTTAGCCGCATGGTATCGGTGCAGGAAATTGAAAGCAATGATTACAACCTCAATATTCCACGCTACATTGACAGCCAAGAAGCAGAGGACATTCAAGACATTAAAGCCCATCTTTTAGGCGGTATTCCTAATACAGATATTGAGGACTTAAATACTTATTGGTCAGTTTATCCCAATTTGAGAAAAGCCCTTTTTGCTCCACATACTGAGGGGTATAGTCAGTTGACAATTGCCGCCGAAGATGTGCGAAAAACCATTTTTTCACACCCTGAATTTATTCAGTATGCGCAGCAATTGGAAGGCATTTTTCAAGACTGGCAGAGCCATTTTACACCGATTTTGAAGGGTGTTACTGAGGGGGTGAAGCATAAAGAAGTCATTGAAAATTTGTCAGAGGATATTTTAGAGCGTTACAGCAATACCCATTTGATTGATAAATATGATGTCTATCAGCATCTTATGACTTATTGGAAAGAAACGATGCAAGACGATGTATATATCATTTCTGCCGATGGATGGAAAGCGGGTAATGTCGTAACACGGCGTACAAAATTGGTTAAAGAGAAACCTAAAAATATTGAAGGCATTGAAGGTTTAGAAGGTAAATTGATTGAACCTCAATTGATTATAGAAAAATATTTTGCGACAGAAAAAGCAGAAATTGAAAGGACTATTGAGCAAAAAGAAGGTTTTGCCGCCGAAATGGAAGAACTCAAAGAGGAACATACAGGCGAAGACGGGCTATTAGTGGAAGCTGTTGAAAATGATAAAATCAGTAAAGCATCTATCCAAAAACGCATCAAGCAATTGGGCAAACCCAATACCGAGAACAAGGACGAATTAGCTATTTTAAAGCAATATTTAGGTTTGATAGAGCAGGAAGTAGAAGCCAAAACAACGATTGCCCGATTGCAAAAGGAACTGGAAGTAAAAGTTATCAAGCAATATCCGCTTTTGACTTTGGAGCAGATTAAAACCCATGTGGTAACAGATAAATGGATGCACCACATGGAACACACCATAAAAACGGAAATGGATAGAATTTCGCAACGCCTCAACCAACGAGTGCGCGAATTGGCGGAACGGTATGTTACTCCATTGCCTAAATTAACTTCAAATATTCAAGAATTGGAGAAAATGGTAACAAATCATCTTCAAAAAATGGGATTTTCAATTTAAAATAGAAGCAAATGGAAAATAAAAATATTTTACTTTATACAACGCCTAACGGAGCAGTTCGTATTGAAGTTTATTTGGAAAACGAAACTGTTTGGTTGACTCAAAAGGCTATTGCGGAGCTTTTTGGCGTACAACGCCCTGCCATTACAAAACATCTGAAAAATATTTTTGAAACAGGCGAATTGAAGGAAGAAGTGGTTAGTTCCATTTTGGAACATACCACTCAACACGGGGCAATAGAAGGAAAAACGCAAGAAACAAAAGTTAAATACTATAATCTCGATGCGATTATTTCAGTTGGTTATCGCGTTAATTCCACGCAAGCCACACAGTTTAGGATTTGGGCAACACAGACCTTAAAAGAGTATATTATCAAAGGTTTTGTCATGGATGATGAACGCCTTAAACAAGGTAAAACACTGTTTGGCAAAGACTATTTTGATGAACTTTTAGAGCGTATCCGCGAAATACGGACAAGTGAAAGGCGATTTTATCAAAAAATCACAGATATTTATGCGCTTGCAGCCGATTATGATAAAAGTGCGGAAACAACTAAAACCTTTTTTACGACCGTACAAAACAAACTGCATTGGGCTATTACAGGCAAAACAGCGGCTGAAATTATCTATACCGAAGCCGATGCCACTAAAATATATATGGGTTTGCAAACTTGGAAAAATACACCCGATGGCAAAATTGCAAAATCTGATGTGGCTATTGCTAAAAACTACTTGAATGAAGCCCATATTGAAGAGCTTAACCGTATTGTGTCCGCTTATTTAGATTTGGCTGAAAACAATGCTAAACGCCAGCAAGTGGTGCGTATGGATGATTGGGTCAAGTTTATTGATGGATTTTTGCAACTTTCCAACTACCCTATTTTGACCCATAAAGGCAAAATATCGCAATTAGAAGCCAAGTTGAAAGCCGAAGCCGAATATGAAAAATATCGGGTCATTCAAGACCAAATTTATGAATCAGATTTTGATAAAGATGTCAAAAAGTTGTTGGATAAAGATAAATAAAGGCAGAAAATGAGTATAAAACAAGGATATAAACAAACAGATATTGGCATCATTCCGCAGGAGTGGGAGGTGAAGTCATACGATGAAGTATTTCATTTTTTAAAGACAGCCACATATTCAAGAGCCGAATTATCAGATAATGAAAGCATTCAGTATGTCCATTATGGTGATATTCATACACAATGGAGTCATTTTGTAGATTTTAAAAAAACAGATTTACCAAGTATTTCTAATGAAAAAAGGGGTAGTTATACGCTTTTGAAAGAAGGTGATATAATTATGGCAGATGCTTCGGAGGATTATAGTGGAATAGGGAAAAGTGTTGAGGTCAAAAATATTGGTGACATACAAGCTATTTCAGGACTGCACACCTTTTTACTACGAGACAAAGACAACCATTTAGCAGATGGATTCAAAGGTTATCTTCATTCAAATAAAGTAGTAAAAAATCAATTTGACCGATTGGCAACGGGTTTAAAAGTATATGGTGTTTCAAAGAATAACTTAAAAATTGTTCAAATTCCTACGCCGCCGTTACCCGAGCAAAAAGCCATAGCCCAAGCCCTAAGTGATACCGATGCTTTGATAACTGCCTTAGATGCTTTGATTGCCAAAAAACGCCTTATCAAACAAGGTACAATGCAACAGCTTTTGACGGGTAAAAGGCGTTTGGAAGGGTTTACTGAGGGGTGGAAATTTGATAAAATTAAAAACCAATCTTCAATAACAACGGGTTCAAAAAACACGCAAGACAGAATAGAAGACGGTGATTTCCCTTTTTTTGTTCGCTCCCAAACTGTTGAAACGATAAATTCTTATTCTTTTGATGGAGAAGCTGTACTTACGGCAGGAGATGGCGTTGGAACAGGTAAAGTTATTCATTACATAAATGGCAAATTTGATTGTCATCAACGAGTTTATAAAATTAGTAATTTCAGTAAAGATTTGGATGGATATTTTTTTTATATCTATTTTAAAAATAATTTTTTAGATAGAGTTATGTCCATGACTGCCAAATCTTCTGTTGATTCCGTAAGAATGGAAATGATAGCTGATATGGAAATTCCTATTCCTCCAGTAATAGAACAAAAAGCCATCGCCAAAATATTGAGCGATATGGACACAGAAATAGCCTCCTTAGAAGCCAAACATGACAAATACAAGCAAGTGAAACAAGGCATGATGCAAGAGCTTTTAACAGGAAAAATCCGTTTAATCTAAATATTGGCTTATATGAAATCTTACTATCGTATCATGTTAGGCAAAAAGAGCCTTTATTTTGAAGATTGCTTCAAAGGTAATTTTATTGGGGCAGATTTTCTTGCAGATGTTGATTTGACAGGAAAACTTCCATTATTGTGGAAGGACTTCAATCACAAATTCATTCCTGTTTATCTTGAAAAATATCCTGAAAAAAGCAAGGTTTCAGCGGGTTTAGCGTGTGGCGCACTGCATACCATAGCCAAAGGCATACAAAAAGGCGACATCGTGTTATGCCCCAACGGTTCAGGTAGTTATTTCGTTGGCGAAATTTTAGATGATTATTCTTATCATCTAAACAAGATACTGCCCCATCGCAGAACGGTAAATTGGTACTCCAAGAGCATTGAACGCTCAATGATGACTCAAGCCTTGCAAAATTCAACGGGTTCAATTGGTACGGTAAGCAATATCACACGCTATGCCGATGAAATTGAAGCCCTCATTAAAGAAACAGCCCCGCCAAAAATTATTTCGACAGACGAAACCATCGAAGACCCTTCTGTATTCGCCTTAGAAAAACACCTTGAAGCGTTCCTTGTGCAAAACTGGAAACAAACCGAGTTAGGCAAAAACTATAATATTTATGAAGAAGATGGTGAAATGGTGGGGCAACAATTCCAAACTGATACAGGACAAATTGATATTTTGGCAATCAGTAAAGACAAAAAAGAATTATTGGTTGTTGAATTGAAAAAAGGTAGAGCAAGTGATGTTGTTATCGGTCAAATTCAAAGATATATGGGTTATGTATTTGAAGAACTTGCAGAAGATGGGCAAACCGTCAAAGGTGTTATTATTGCCTTAGAAGATGATAATCGCATCAAACGAGCCTTGGCAGTAGCTCCAAATATTTCATTTTACAAATATCAAATCAGCTTTAAACTCATAAAAAGTTAAAATCAATATGAGCAAAGTCGGACAAATAGAGCGCATAACTCAAAACCGAGTTGTCCAATTGTTTCAAAAACAATTGGGTTACACCTATTTGGGCAATTGGGAAGAACGCCCCAACAATAAAAACATTGAAGAAGATTTATTGCGCCCTTATTTGAGCGATAGCGGCTACTCCCCTACTCTCATCAATAAAGCCCTGTTTCAGTTGAGCCAAACCGCCAATCAAAACAAAAACCTTTATGATGTCAATAAAGAAGTTTATGCCTTGTTGCGTTACGGCATGAAAATCAAAGCCGATGTTGGCGAAAACACCCAAACCGTCGCACTCATTAATTGGCATGAGCCTTTAAAAAACCATTTTGCCATAGCTGAAGAAGTCAGTGTAAAAGGCGAAAACAAAAAACGCCCCGACATCGTGCTGTATGTCAATGGTATTGCATTAGGCGTTTTAGAGTTAAAACGCAGCACCGTCAGCATCAGCGAAGGCATCAGGCAGAATTTAGACAATCAAAAACAGACTTTTATAAAACCCTTCTTTTCGACTATCCAAATGGTCATGGCAGGGAATGATACTGAGGGGGTGCGTTACGGTGTAATAGAAACGCCTGAAAAATATTATCTTTCATGGAAAGAGGAAAGCGACACAGAAGAAATACTTAACCGCCACATCTTACAGCTTTGCGACAAAAAGCGGTTTTTAGAATTACTGCATGATTTCATCGTTTTTGACAGAGGCATCAAAAAGCTATGCCGACACAATCAATATTTTGGCGTAAAAGCCGCCCAAGAGGATACCCGCAGACGAGAAGGCGGTATTATCTGGCATACACAAGGCAGCGGTAAAAGCCTTACAATGGTGTGGTTGACCAAGTGGATTTTAGAAAATGTCACAGATTCAAGGGTGCTTATCATTACCGACCGTGACGAATTGGACAAGCAAATAGAGAAGGTTTTTAAAGGCGTTGATGAAAACATATACCGTACTAAAAGCGGTAAAGACTTGATTGAAAAACTCAATAAAGTTGAAAAACCCCTGCTTTGCTCATTGGTTCACAAATTCGGCAACAAAGAAGAAGCCGACTATGACCAA
>JANLQI010000021.1:0-2148 GCA_031367705.1 Saprospiraceae bacterium
GATGGAAATTGAATAGATTTTTGTTTTTTTACAAAAACAAAAATCTATTCAATTTCCATCTACTATACCTGAACCCACAGGCGACAAAATACCCCCCTCAGTATTTTGTCACCTTTTGTGTTAAAATTTCTAAATGACAACCCAAAAATATACGTGAAACAATAAAAACACTATTTTTGCCGAAAATACACCTTCAAAGACTTATGAAAAAAATCTACCTTTTTGTATTCATTACAATCGCCAGCTACTTTCCTCTTTTTTTACATTTAGATTCGATGCCCATGATGATTTGGGACGAAGTACGGTTGGCCGTCAGTGCCTACGAAATGAATCAAAGTGGTAATATCTGGGTGGTTACTTACCTGAATATGCCCGATTTATGGAGCGTCAAACCACCACTGAATATATGGGCGATTGCACTCAGTTTTAAAGTATTTGGATACAATGAGTTAGCCCTGCGTTTGCCCTCTGCCCTATCTGGTTTGTTCACCGTTTGGCTCGTATTCTTTTTCTGCTTACGCCAATTTAAGAATGAATTTATCGCCGTCTTTTCTGTTTTAGTCTTAGTCACATCCAAAGGTTATATAGACTTTCATGTGACCCGAACAGGCGACTATGATGCGATGCTTATATTCTTTGAAACCGCTTTTTTACTCTTATTTTTGACGTATGTATTAGAGAAAAACAATAAAACTAAAAAGATATTTCTGTATTTATCTGCCCTATCCTTTGCCTTAGCCATATTCACAAAAGGCATTGCAGGATTGTTCTTTTTACCCGCAATTTTTATATTTTTAGTAGGTCAAAAAGAATTAAAAAATGTATTGACCGATAAGCACTTTTACTATGCTTTTATATTGTGCTTAACACCTTTATTGATATACTTTCCTTATCGCGAACACCTCGCCAAAGGTTATTATGAAGCCATTTGGAAAATGGAATTGTTTGGTCGCTACACAGACGGCGATGGCGATAATTCGAGATTAACAATGACTTTTCTTGAAAAATTCGACTATTACGTAGGCAGAATGTACGAAAGTGAGTATTTGCCCTGGTTCTATCTTGTCCCTTTTGGCATGATAGCCACTCAATTATTAAACAAAAATGCCAAAAAAATTGCTCTGTTATTGTTCATCAATGCCTTTGTTTTTTTGACAATAATAACATTCTCAAACTCTAAAAAAGAATGGTATGAATCACCTATTTATCCATGTTTGGCTATTATCGTAGGTATTGGTTTTGCTTGGCTTTTTGATACATTTAAAACCATAAACGTACCCATTGTTAAACGTTTTCCTGTTGTTTCCAATTCTTTGTTTATAGTCTTATTGTTTACAATGCCTTATTTTAAAATCATTGAAAAAATATACCTTTTTGAAGATAATTTATTCGATTGGCAAAAGCGGCAATACAGACCTTTTATGTTAAAAATCAAAGACAATAACTATGATGTGATACTAATAGATTACAATCCAACGATTGATTTTACAAAGCATCAGTTGAATAATAGCCAAACAACAATCGGCAGCCTATCGGCAAGAGACCCGCTTTTTAATCTTGAAAAATATAAAAAAGGCTCTAAATTAATGGTCTGCGAAAGAGAAGCGAAGGATTCCCTACATCTGAAATTCTCATACAAAGTTTTAGAAACCTATCGGGAATGTGAATTTGTTGAAATTTTAGGTGGAAAATAAAGACAGCTTCATCAAATACGCGTAGTCAGACTTTAATTCAATTATTTGTCTATTTTTGTCTTTTTTAAAATAAGTGTCATAAACACACATTTATGACCATCACCATTTAATATATCAACAAGAATATGACAAAAAGAACGGGATTATCAGGCTTATTCAACCTTGTTTTCGTGATTTTCAGCCTCTCCACCACCTTTGCACAATCCACTCAAACCCTTATGAATGAGCCGATTGACCTCAGCAAAGACTTTAAAGACTACACCAATACGTATTTTTTAGCCGATAGCCTGGCGGCTTTCAATCCGCAAACAGGCGCCGGCAGCGTCAAATGGCGACGTGCCATGTATCACCCTGCCCATGCCTTCGACTATACACAACAGGCTTTGCAACGGGTGCCACAAAACGAATTTCCCGCCGCTGAATATGCCGCTGACCCAGTTTTGCCCTTCACTTT
>JANLQI010000025.1:0-23102 GCA_031367705.1 Saprospiraceae bacterium
TTTTGTTTTTTTTTCAAAAAAAACAAAAAACCATTCAATTTCCGTCTACTATACCTTGTCAATGTTCTATTCTATATTCGTTCCTCAAAACTTAGGTAATGCGCAATCAAATTGGACAGGGTCTTTACTCACATTTTTAAAGTCATTTTTAGCATCCATATTTGCAACAGTTTGGTTTTTATTGTTGCGAATACAGATACGACTTTCGGGTTTTATCTGACCATTTTTATCCACTGTTTTTGGGTCAACAATGCCGTCATACATAATGTGCGGCACATTTCTACCAAACCTTAATTTGAAGCGAAATATCTGGCCAAAACGTCCTTTCCCTGTTGCCCGCACATGCCGCCTTTCAAAATTATTGTCATGCACATCAATGGCTGTCGGATAAGGGTAATACACCTTGTCTTTTATCTTGTTTTCAGTCATAAAATAGCTGATTATGCCCATTCCGACTGATTTATTGTTGATGATTTGATTGTTAAAAACTTCTACATGGTTTGTCGCCAATATCAAAACACCCGTTCCATCGGGTACTTTACCTACGATATTGCCTTTGGGTGCAAAGTTTTTTAGGTTGTTTGCTTTGATAATATTTTTATAAACACGCACATAGCCGCCTTGTTTTTGTACCAAATCAGGTAAATCGAACACTAAAATGCCGCCAGTATTACCAGTCGCAACATTATCAAAAACGTCTGCATGGAGTGAGTTTTCAATCTCAATACCTGCCACGTTTTCTATGGCGGTACAGTTTTTTACAACGATTTGTTTTGATTGCCCGACATAAATACCTGCATCACTTGCGCCACGTGCTGTGCAATTGTCAATCATTACATTTTCACATTGGACAGGATACAAGGCATATGAACCGTTTTTCTCCGAGGGTTTGCCCGTCCATTCTGCTTTGATATTCCGAAAAGTAATGCCTTTGACGTGCATTGTTTTTATCAAATCACCCTTAGAGTCCTGCACTGTCATGTTCTCAATCGTAATGTTTTCACATTCTGCAATGCGGATACCTTCTGCGCCAGAGGTTTGATTTTTAAAACTCAAAATGGTTTTATCTATTCCTTTCCCTCTGATAACAATGTTCTTTTTGCCTTCCATCGAAAGGCTTTTTGTTAAGTGAAAGACCCCCTCAGTAATTTCGACCGTTGAGCCGTCTTTGGCGAGAATCATTTGGGTTTGAATCTTTTTTTCAATATCAGCTTGTGAAAAAGCGGCATTTAGTGAAAAAAGTGAAAGCGCAATGAGTGAAGTTCTTAAAAGCATATTGGTTAGTCATTTTTTGATTAAAAAATCAAATATAAAAAGATATTTTGAATTTGAGATAAAGGAATTTAATATAAAAGGCTCGCAGTGTGTTACTTCACAACTACGAGCCTTTTATATTGAAATTTAAAACCCTAAAATCTCATAAGGAATGGTAAAAAAATAAAGTATCAAATTTGGCTTGACTAAACTGTTGAAAATCAACGTTTTGCAAATTCATCATTCATCATTTATAATTCATCATTTCCTAAACTATTGTTTCTCAAAGCGTAGTGAGATATTTTCGTTTTTAGAAACGATGCGCATGATATATGAACCGTTTGGCAAATCGCTGATATTGACAGGAAAGACCCCCTCAGTATTTTGCAATTTTTGTGCTTTCACCACTTGTCCTAACAGGTTAACAACAAGCAAATCGGATGGGCCTTTGTCGCCACTGATTTCAACATTGATTTTATCCTTTGCAATGCTTGGATAAACTTTTGTCGTTGTATTTTTACCGAAATTGACAGAAACAGTTTTGTAAACAGTCTCTTTACCATCAAAATCTACTTGGCGTAGGCGGTAATAATTGACGTTACTCATTGGTTTTTCATCCATAAACTGATAGGATTTCAAAACATTTGAGTTGCCATAACCTGAGATTTCACCAATTTTTTCAAATGATTTGCCATTTTCGCTGCGCTCGATGGTGTAATAGGCGTTGTTTAACTCCGTTGCTGTTGACCACAACAATTTGACGGCTTGATTTTCTTTCTGCGCTTTGAAATCGAGTAACTCTACAGGAATTATGGGCATAGATACGCTAAAATCATCAATACCAGTCATGTCATCAGCACCAGCTGCATTGGCATCGTTGAATCTAAAATAAATTGTAGAGCCATTTGGAATATTAATCCCAGAAATAGTGTAAGAAAGAGTTGCTGAGTGAATTTCACTTCCACCTGTCGTAGCTGTCAAAGCTTGTCCAGGTTTTATGTAATCTAAATTCGTCACACGTACCCAATCACCTTCAATAGTATCAATACCTGTTGCCCCAATCGCATATTCAAATTTAATAGAATCTTCACGATTTGCGGTAGCAACTCTCCATGTTTCGCCCTTGTATGACACTGTTATTGAAGTTATAGTACCCGAAGTATTGTTTACAAAACCTACTCCATAAAGTGGTGATAAAGTACCACTTCTTAAACTTCCTAATGCACGCTCTGTATTACCTGTAGCACCTAAACTGTAACAGTCTCCTGAATTAGATGCACCGTTGTCACCTGCATATCCAGCATTGTTTCTAGTGGATGTACCTTTTTCTAAAATTATCCAACCAGTCGAAGCTGGAATTGTATTAGCTGTGCCAGTTGTAGCTAAGAAATTGAAATCTTGCGAATAACTAAAACTTGAACTAGTGATACTGATTGGTTGAGCTACAATCGAAAAAAACGACCCGAGCAATAAAAATGTCAAAATTCTTTTCATAATGTTAATTTTTTAAATTTTAATAAACGAAGATTTAATTGTTGAAGATATTTAAAAAAGGTAAAATTGATGTTACAAAGAAACACCAAAATTTTGAATTTGAATAAAAAATTTGTACTAACAAATTAATACTTTTCAATTCACAATTTTATTCCGATATAGGTATGTGGTGACAAAAGCCGAAGCTCTTCTTTTACGTCTTCTGCGATATTTAATGCTTCTACAAAATCGAGCATGTCTTTTTTGCCGATAGCCGCTTTGCCACGTGTCAAGTCTTTCAAGGCTTCATAAGGATGCGGATAGTTTTCACGGCGCAAGATGGTTTGAATGCCTTCAGCAACGACCATCCAATTGGCTTCTAAATCGTCGTAGAGTTTTTGCTCGTTCAACAACAGTTTGTCGAGGCCCCTCAGTATCGAGGAGAATGCGATGTGTGTATGTGCAAAAGGAACACCTATATTTCTCAAAACCGTTGAGTCTGTTAAATCTCTTTGTAAACGTGAAATGGGTAGTTTAGCTGCCAAATGTTCAAAAATAGCGTTTGCAAGACCTAAATTGCCTTCGGCATTTTCAAAATCAATCGGATTGACTTTATGTGGCATAGCTGACGAACCAACTTCTCCTGCCTTGGTTTTTTGTTTGAAATACTCTATTGAAACATAAGACCAAATGTCACGGCACAAGTCAATCAAGATGGTATTGATGCGGCTCATGGCTTGAAAAAGAGCCGCCATATTGTCGTAATGTTCAATTTGAGTGGTTGCTTGTTGGCGTTCCAAACCGAGATATTCATGAACAAAATTATCGGCAAAGACGCGCCAATCTATCAATGGGTAAGCCACAACATGTGCATTGAAATTGCCCGTTGCACCACCAAATTTTGCTTTGAATGGTATTTGTTTCATAAGAACCAATTGACTATCAAGACGTTCTACGAAAACCCGAATTTCTTTACCCAAAGTCGTTGGACTTGCAGGTTGACCATGAGTCCGAGCGAGGAGTGCAATGTCACGCCAGTTTGTCGCCCGTTCATCCAGTTCATTTCTCAGTTTTTGAATGGTCGGCAAATAAATACGGTCAAAAGCATGAAAAATACTGAGGGGGGTCGCCGTGTTGTTTACGTCTTGCGAAGTCAATCCAAAATGAATAAATTCCTTGTATTCTTCTAAACCTAAAGCATCAAATTTTTCTCTTAAAAAATACTCAACGGCTTTAACATCGTGGTTTGTGACCTTTTCAATGTCTTTAATACGCTGCGCATCTTCGAGGCTGAATGACTCAAATATTTTGTCCAATGCTTCAATTTTATCTTCTTCAAAACCTTCAAGTTGTGGCAAAGGATAATTCGCCAAAGCGATAAAGTATTGAATTTCAACGAATACGCGATAGCGGATGAGCGCAAACTCGGAAAAATATTCAGAGAATTCTTTGGTCTGACGTGCATAACGTCCGTCAATAGGTGAGATAGCTTTTAACATAATTTTTCGCTGTTTTTTGACTTATCAAATAAACTTGCCGCAAGTTTAAAACTTGCGGCAAGTTGTCAAGTATTATTTCACAACCGTCAATCGTTGATGTTCTAAAACACCTTTAATTTGAGTTGTTATAAAATAATTTCCTGCGGATAATTGGCTGATATTCAAGCTTTTAGATGTATTTGAGTCGGTTGACAAGTTCTTTTGCAACCATATTTTTCCCATTGCATCTGTAATGATTAATTCAAAATCAGTGGCTTCTCCATCCGTTGTTTTAAATGAAATTTCTTTAGTCGCAGGGTTTGGATAAACCACCAAACCTTTGCTTTGTTTTGGCAATTGAACGGCAATAACAGGACTATAAACGTAAGTATAATCCAAGTTAACCATTTTCAATTGATAATATAAACGTGTACTTTTAACATCAAAAGTCGCATCGTCCATCGCATATTTTGATAGACCTTCTGCTTTGACTTTATTAATAGTTGTGAAGTTAATGCCATCTGTACTGCGTTCAATTTCATAATAATTGAAAGCATATTCGTTTTCAACAGCCCAATCTAAATGAACATTTTGCTTGGTATAATTGCCTTGGAATGCCTTTAACGTAACTGGAATCGTCAAGCCGCAAGCATTAGTCCATATTTCATCTATGTATTCAGGGTGGTCAACATAAGGGTTTCTATTGCCTTGGATTGTATAAACCGCATTGTTTCGGGCTATTTCCTTTGGACTAACTGGGTCATTGTAGTGCCATTTTAAAAGTAATTTCAGAAAAGCCGTGTTGTAAGAAGCCCAACTTGATGGACTAATGACAATAGCTGACTCAGCGGTCGTATTTGCCCAACCATTAATTTGACTACCGTAACGGGTTGCCATATAAAAATAAATCCGTGCGAAATCGCCTTTATAAGCACCTATGGGTTCAAAAATATCGCCCCCACTACCTGAAGAAGAAGGACCATATTTGCTGCCATTGGCAGATGTGAAACTGGGGCTATTCGTTTCGCCATAAGGTTGGTTGCCACGTACACCATTTACTTTTTTATCGGTTGGAATGACGTGGAAAAGGTCTGTTCCAGGCGTTCCAGTAGATGTTGACCCGCCAAACCATGACTTTGGAAATGAGTGTTCGCGGTTGTATTTTTGACATTCCGATGTGCCCAAAGTACCATTGTCTTGATCTGTTCCAAAGGTAAACTCACATTCACTACCATTTGGATTGTCAGTGTACATATCGTAAACAATGGTTTTTGTACCCGCATCATTCAGTCGTGCATCTGTGGTGTAATAAGCCGTCCACAAAGCAGAATAAGATTGAGAAATATAACCCGATGTGATGATGTTTTGCAATGCCGTTTTCTTAGCAGAACAAGTCAATCCGGCCGCCGCATTGTAGTAACCCGTAGGTTCTCCGCCACCACCGGCACCACTAGTCGTGGCGAAGCTGTATTCTGATGGGTTGGTCGTCACATAAACAACGGGGCTGCTGCAATCACTCATATTGTAGGCTTGGAGATAATAGACTGTACTCGCTGTTAAACCTGACAAGCTCATTGACATGCTATTATTGACATATATAACTTGTTGCCCACTACCTGAATAAGTCGCGTTGGCGGTATAACTTGTGCCATCAACAGGCGGCGTAAAAGAGTTTGTATTATTGATGAGAATCAATGTTTTAGTACCATCTCCTTTCATCCAACTGATTCCAGCTGTTGTACTGCTCGGTGTTCCTGATAAGGTAGAAGCTTGTGTAGTCGGAGCAATACAAGCGGTTGTACCAACAATGACGATGTCGTCAACTTGCCATTCTTTTGAAGCTGTGGCAAGTCCATAATAACGAAACGCAAAACGAACATTTGTACCTGAAATGCTGCTGACATCAAAGGGTGCGTGTGTTGTTTGTGCGCTTAAAGTTGAAGTTGTATTATTACTTGATGCAAGAGATGCTGGCATGGTAATATTTACCCAGGTGGTTGTTAATGGGTCGCCTGTATAATTCGTAGTGTATTTTAGTTCAAGGTTGATATTGGGGTACGTACCCGTTGTCGCACCTGCATAACGGTTTTTTGTTTTAAATGTAAATGTCTCACTTGTTGAGTTATCCATATTGATGGCTGGCGAAATCAACCAATCTTCATCGTTTTCGTCGCCAAAACCGTTGATTTGGGCGTAACCTGATGTAAAACGCCAAATATCCGTAGGGCTGGCAATATCAACAGCCGTCCAAGTACCTGATGTATTTGTGTTAAAATCTTCGGAATGAATAATAGTTTGGGTGTTTGCAGAAAAAAAGAATACTAAAATAAATGTGAACGAAGCTAAAATTCTTTTCATAATGTTTATTTTGATGTGACTGGTGATAGGTTGAAAAAGTGCGCAAATATAGTTTTTTCATTTTGAGATTAGACTAAGTTACTGTTAATTTTTAGCAACGCCTAATACAGTGTAATAAACACTTATATCATCGTTTTCACTAAACATTTACTTAGCTTTGCACCGTAAAACGAACTTCAGTTCGTGTAATCGTTATCAAAATTCACGCACTAATCAAAATCTAAAATCATGAAAAAAATAGTCATTCTCGGAGCAGGTGAAAGCGGTGTAGGTGCGGCTTTATTGGCAAAAAAACAAGGTTTTGATGTCTTTGTGAGCGATAAAAGCCCAATAAAAGAGCATTTTAAAGCAGAATTAGACAATGCTGAAATTGCTTATGAAAGTGGTGTGCATACTGAGGGGGTCATTTTGAAGGCGGATGAAATCATCAAAAGCCCGGGTATTCCTGAAAAAATTGCTTTGATTCACACCATCCAAAGACATAAAATTCCGATTATATCTGAAATCGAATTTGCCAGCCGTTTTACCAAAGCACGTATTATAGGTATCACGGGTTCAAACGGTAAAACAACAACGACGAGTTTGGTTTATCATATCTTCAAAACAGGCGGTTTAGATGTTGCTGTCGGCGGCAATATCGGCAGAAGTTTTGCGCGAATCCTTGCGGAAGAGCGGGAACATGATTTTTACGTCCTCGAATTGTCCAGCTTTCAACTCGATGGTATTCATACTTTCAGACCGTATATTTCTATTCTGTTGAATATCACACCTGACCATTTGGACAGGTATGACTACAAAATGGCGAATTATGTCGCTTCAAAATTTCGGATTACGATGAATCAAACCGAAGACGATATTTTTATAACCAATAAAGAAGACCTTGAAATCAAACGTTTTAGGGACACTAACATCGTAAATCCAAACGAATGGGTCATTTCGACGCATTTTGACTCCGATTTACTGAGGGGGCGCTTTGATATGTCAAAAACCAAACTGTGTGGCCCGCACAACTATTTCAATGCCTCATGTGCCATTGCTGCGGCTATCGTTTGTGGTATCGGTGATGCTAAAATTCAACAAGGTTTGGAAACGTTTGTCAATGCACCTCATCGCCTTGAATTTGTCGCTAATATCAACGGTACAGATTATATCAATGACTCAAAAGCGACCAATGTGGACTCTGTTTATTGGGCTTTGAAGGCTATGAATAAACCGACTGTCCTCATTTTGGGCGGTCAAGACAAAGGGAATGATTACAAATCTCTTGAAAAAATAGTGGCTCAAAAAGTCAAAGCCATTGTGTGCATGGGCGTTGACAACAAAAAACTGCTTGAGTTTTTTACACCTATTGTCAAAAACATTGAAGAAACACACTCGGTTGTTGATGCGGTCAATGTTGCAGCCAAATATACTGAGGGGGGTGATGCGGTGCTTTTGTCGCCTGCTTGTGCGAGTTTTGATTTGTTTAAAAACTATGAAGACCGTGGTGATCAATTTAAGAAAGCCGTTTTGAGTTTGTCTTGATACGACATTAGATTTTCTGGCACGAAATATTCTACTGTTTAGAACACGATGTTCGGGGAACTTTAAAAGTTCCCCGAACATAATCGCCTTTTTATAAAATATTATTTGGATAAAAAAAATGAACCTTTATTTTCATATTGCCGTTTTCCTTTAAAAACCGTAGTTTTGCACCCAAAATTCAATAATTGAAGTCAAAATACCTTGATTTTCAAATAAAACCCACCTTTTATGGATTATAAAAATAATATTCTCGAAACGATTGGCAACACGCCACTCGTAAAAATCAACAAAATTACTGCCCATTTACCTTGTTTAGTCTTAGGGAAAGTCGAAACTTTTAACCCTGGCCACTCCATTAAAGACCGTATGGCTGTCAAAATGCTTGAAGATGCTGAAAAAAACGGACGCATTACTGAGGGGGGCACCATCATCGAATGTACCTCTGGCAATACAGGCATGGGTTTGGCTTTGGCGGCGGCGGTGAAAGGTTATCGCTGCATTTTTACGACAAGTGATAAACAATCGAAGGAAAAAATTGACCTTTTGAGGGCGCATGGGGCTGAAGTCATCGTTTGTCCGACCAATGTTGAACCGAGTGACCCACGTTCTTATTATTCGATTGCAGAACGTTTGTCTAAGGAAATTCCGAATTCTTGTTGGATGAATCAATACGATAATTTGTCGAATCGTCAAGCGCATTATGAGTCAACAGGCCCCGAAATTTGGAAACAAACGGAAGGTAAAATCACACATCTTGTTGTGGGCGTTGGTACTGGCGGAACGGTTTCAGGCACAGCCCAATATTTAAAGGAGCAAAATCCGAACATAAAAATTTGGGGTATAGATACTTATGGTTCTGTTTTTAAAAAATATAAAGAAACAGGCATATTCGATGAGAATGAAATTTATCCCTACATTACTGAGGGGATAGGGGAAGACATTTTGCCTAAAAACGTGGATTTCAGTTTGATTGATGCTTTTGAAAAAGTGACGGACAAAGATGGTGCAGTGATGGCACGTCGTTTGGCACGTGAAGAAGGTATTTTGTTAGGCTATTCCGCAGGTTCTGCGATGGCTGGTTTGTTGCAATTAGGCGAGCAATTTACGAAAGACGATGTGGTCGTCATCATTTTCCATGACCACGGCAGCCGTTATGTTGGCAAAATTTTCAATGACGATTGGATGCGCGAACGGAATTTCCTTGACGATGAATTGAAAGTTAAAGACATTATTTCCAACAAATCGAATAAGATTTTCTATTCTGTTACGCCTCAACATACGGTTAGAGAGGCTTTTGACATGATGAAAAAACACGACATTTCGCAAATGCCTGTTATGACGGACAACGAAATGGTCGGTTCAATTGCTGAAAATACGGTGTTAACCTATCTTTTGGAAAACCCAATGCGTCATGCAGAAAGCAAAATTGAGGACATCATGGATGCACCGTTCCCAATTGTTAATGAAGAGCTGCCTGTGAAACAGTTGAATCGTTATATTTCTAAGAAAATACCTGCGGTTGTGGCAAAGGACAAGGCAGGTTTGTTGCACATTTTGACGAAGTATGATATAATACAAGCAGTTTAGAAGCTGATTCTTATTGTTTGCATTTTTGATTTAATCTTTTTTATACTTTATAATAATAAGGTTTTCAGGATTTTAAGACCTATTTATGACCCTTTCCTTGTAGCGATTACAAGGGGAGGGTCATTTTTTTGGATGAAAAACATCCTCATGTTACTTAAATTCAATTTTCGATATCTCAATAGTTTTCTCAATCAATTTCCATTAATAACTTAACAAGTTTGCTCATAATATCTGCAATAATTGCCCCCTCAGTATCAAAGCCCTGGTGCCGTTAAAACTTTGTTTTGTCTCAACAATTGATTTCTAAAAAACGGGTATTAAAATCCAAAACCACCGTAAAAGATACCGATATCCGAATAAGAATGAGACACGCAAATCCTGCACCTATTTTTGTCTTATCAATTAAAAATTGAGACTTTTTAAACATCATTTTTCAACCATTTAATCATTAATTTACAAAACATTTAAGCGATGAAGAACTTACTTTTTACAATTTTTGCCCTTCTTCTTTTTACAAAGATTTCTACGGCACAAACCAATTCCAATCCTGTTGTAACCATTACAGCCCCAACACGCACCGTTGTTGTTTACAGTAACCAAACCTACACTGTTACAGCGAATGCGACTGACGCAGATGGCATTGCAAAGGTTGAGTTTTATGCGGGAACGCAACTGATTGGTACGGATACAGAAGCACCTTATTCAGCAATTTTGAGTACAACAAATTTTCCACAACCTACTTGGGGATGGAATGATTGGAGTATCACAGTCAAGGCTTATGATAGAACAGGTGCAACGACGAGTGTTTCCACTAATTCAACGACATGGCTTTCAATGCGTACTTATTTTGACGCGGGTATCAAGTCTGCAGGAGTCAACGGTACTGAGGGGCGCGCACTTACTTGTTGGTTTACCTTAAATAAAAACGGTGCAACCAATATTACATCAGCAAGAATTGGTTATCAATTGGACAATCAACCTGAACGTTTTTTAGATTGGACAGGTAATATTATTGATGCAAGTTTTAGCCAAACAATTAACTTACCTACTCTGACAAACACAAATGGTTTGCATACGATTAAGTATCGCATTGTCTCACGTAATGGTCAAGCAAGTGATGAAGTTGCAGCCAATGACGTTATGAGTTATACTTTTTTATCTAATATCATCAACAAATTGCCAACGGTGGCATTGGTAGCACCTGTCGCGAATATTTATGTTCCGACAACCATACTGTCAAATCAAACTTTTACCTTCAAAGCAACAGCTAAAGACCCTGATGGAACGATAAAAAAAGTGGATTTCTATTTTGACAACACATTGATTGCAAGTGATGATACAGAACCATATGAATTTACTAAAAGTAGTTTTGTCGTAGGCACCTACATTGTCGTAGCAAAAGCAACAGATGATTCAGATGGTGTGACGACTTCAACAGCCGCAAAATTGATAGTCAAACCCAACTTAGATGTCGCATTAAGTGATATCAAACAACCTTACCTGTCAATGACTACTCCAACGATAACACCGATGGTGACGCTTAAAAATACGGGTTCGGATATCATCACTTCGGCTGCAATTGCTTATTCGGTTGATGGTAGTAATCCAATTTTATTTAATTGGACGGGGTCATTAGCAGCAAATGTTACTGTAAACGTTTCTTTACCTGTCTTCCGCAATGAGAATGGCGCGCATACTTTTGTAGCGACTGTTTCAAATCCTAATGGCAGTATTGATGGTGACAATAGTAATAATATGATGACACGTAGTTACACATCGGCTGTCGTTAATAGCTTACCAACAGTAAAAATGTTGACTCCTTCATACCTTTCAACCATTTATTCAGGCACTGAATTTACTTTCTCGGCATCCGCAACTGATAGAGACGGTTGGATAACAAAAGTGGAATTTTATTTGGGTGGCACTTTACTGGGTACGGATACAGAAGCACCTTATGAACTCAAACGCAGCGACATAGCTGTTGGTACTTATGCGATTACGGCGAAGGCTTATGATGACCGTGAGGGTGGCGTTTCCGTTTCTGCGGCAACAACGCTTAAAGTTATTCCTGCTTTGAATATTGCTATATCAAGCATCCTTCAACCCGTAGCTGCACCAACAACACCCGTTATTGCACCTATTGTTGGTCTCAAAAATCTGGGAAATATCGTAATTACTTCGGCTAAAATCACTTATGCTGTTGATGGAGGTGAAGTTAAATCATTGGATTGGACGGGTTCTTTAGCTGCTAATGCCACGGTCAATGTTACCTTGCCAACGTTCCGCAATGAAAATGGTACCCATACTTTTGCGACTACGGTTTCAAATCCCAATGGTGGTGTTGATGGTAACAACAGTGATAATTCAAAGACTCTAACATTCCTTTCTAAAGTCATTAATACATTGCCTTCTGTGAATATGCTTATACCTTCTTATCGTTCAACAATAAAATCTAAAGATGCTTTCACATTATCTGCAAATGCAACGGATAGGGATGGTTGGGTAACAAAAGTTGAATTTTATTTAGGTACAACTTTAGTAGGTACAGTCACTCAAGCTCCTTATGCTCTTACATTAAGAGAATGGCAAGTGGGCACTTATGAAGTAACGGCTCGGGCTTATGATGATAGAAATGGTATTAAAATATCAAATATTACAACTTTAATTGTTACTCAAGCTGTTGCAAATTCTATCATTAAAAATGTTGAGAATAATCAAGAACAGATTGAAAAAACAACTTTGAATACAGAAAATAACAGTCAAGTTATAGTAGAAACTAATTTTAAAGCTAATTACAGGATTAAAGAAGACAATAATCTGTTATTAGCGCCTAACCCTGCTTCAAACTATACTAATATGAGTATTAATTTGTCAAAAGAAGGCGAGTATAAACTTATGATTACCAATATGTCAGGTAAAACAGTACAGTCTAATACCGTTCAATTCAATAAAGGTGATAATAGACTTGAATTAGATGTTACGACTTTACCTGCGGGTTTATATTTTGTTTCATTGAACAATAATGAGTCAAGTATGACCAAAAAATTGATTGTTACTAAATAATCTATTTTGATATAATGTCAACGGCTAAAACCCAATCAAAGGTTTTAGCCGTTTTTTTTTGTAAATAAGTTTACAAGTAATGTTCAATACTGAGGGGGCTGTTAAAAATTTAATCAAAATAATGTCCTCTACAAGAGATGATTTCAATCGTATTTTCTGAAACGCGATAAATAAGTCGGTGTTCATCAGTAATACGACGACTCCAACAACCTTTATAGTTAGCTTTCAAAGGTTCAGGTTTACCAATGCCTTGAAAAGGGTCTCGTGCGGTTTCAATTATCAAATTGTAAAGTCATTTGAACACTTTTCTATCCACTTCAACCCATGTATTCAAATCTTCAAACGCATTAGGTTCAAAAATAATTTTTCTCATAGTTTAAAGTTTAGATTCTGCAAAAGCTTGAAATTCGGTTGTTGAGAAGCTAACCGTATTTTTATTTTTGTCAAGCGTGTCAATAGCATTGTCAATGCGTTTGAAATATTCGTCTTTGGTTTCTTTTGGAAACTTTTTTTTCTTCTTCGGTCGAATATTAATTTCCAAATCACTTTCCCCATTGAGTGTGATGAATTGACGGATTTTGTCAATAATCTCTTGACTTAACTCTGTTGCTTCTATTTTTAATCTTATTTCCATAAACAATGTTATTTATTTGTAAATGAACACTTTTCAATAAATCTTAGACAAATTTATACTTTTTTGCCCATTACTGAAAATAAATCACTCCGTAATCCCCACCAAATCAAACAAAAACGCATACTCCATCGCCGTTTCTTTGAATCGTTCAAAACGTCCCGAAGCACCACCATGACCCGTCGTCATATTACAAAACATATAAAGTGGAGTACGTTTATTCGTCCGCAATTCGCGCAGTCGAGCGACCCATTTTGCAGGCTCCCAGTATTGTACTTGCGAATCGTGAAGCCCTGTTGTCACCAAAGTTGAAGGATAAGCTTTTGCCAAGACTTGGTCATAAGGCGAGTAGGATTTCATATAGTCGTAATACGTTTTGTCTTTTGGATTGCCCCATTCGTCAAATTCGCCTGTTGTCAACGGAATAGTTTCGTCAAGCATCGTTGTTATGACATCTACAAAAGGCACAGCCGCCACAACGCCACGCCACAAATCAGGACGCATATTCATCACCGCACCCATCAACAAACCACCTGCAGAGCCGCCCATTGCCATCAATTTTGTCTTGGCGCAGTACCCCTCAGTAATCAGGGTTTCAGCGCAAGCAATGAAGTCCGAAAAAGTGTTTTTCTTATTCAATAATTTGCCGTCTTCGTACCAATGACGACCCAGTTCTTGTCCGCCACGAATGTGCGCAATGGCATAAACAAAACCTCTATCCAAAAGGCTCAAACGTGGCGAAGAGAAATGCGGATCCATCGAATGTCCATAACTGCCATAAGCATACAACAAAAGCGGCTTTTGACGTTTTTTATACATGTCTTTTCGATAAACAATTGATATAGGCACTTTTACGCCATCAGGTGCTGTCGCATAAACGCGTTTTGAGACATAGTTCTTAGGACTAAAACCAGCATCTAAAACGGCTTCTTGTTTCATCAATGTAAACTTTCTCGTTTTGACATCATAATCAAAAACGGTACTGGGTGTTGTCATGGACATAAATCCAACGCGTAAAGTATCTGTTGTATAATCGGGATTTGTGCCTGTATAAGCCATATAAACTTCTTCGCCAAAGTCCAAATAATGGTCATTTCCTGTTTTTTCCAAAACGCGGATTTGGGTTAAACCTTCTTTGCGTTCCGACAAAACGAGGTGGTTTTTGAATATATCTATGCTTTCTAAAAGCACATCGTCACGGTGTGGAATTACTTCAGTCCAATTTTTACGCAAAGTCACCCCCTCAGTATCACGACAAGCCATCAAACGAAAATTCTTTGCTTCCCAGTTGGTAATGATATAAAACGAATCACCCGCATGGTCAATTGAGTGTTCATGGTTTCTTTCACGGGTTTCAAAAACCCTAAATTCACCCATTGGGTTATCGGCTTCTAAAATACGATATTCGTTAGAAACGGTTGAATATGAACCAATTACGATGAATTTTTCTGATTTTGTTTTATAAACGATTGCACCAAACGTCTCGTCGGTTTCTTCATAAATAGCCACATCTTCCGATTGGTTTGTGCCTAAAACATGACGCATAATTTTATACGACCGCAGCGTTTCAGGGTCTTTGAGGGTGTAAAAAACGGTCTTGTTGTCAGCTGCCCAAATTGCACCGCCTGTTGTGCCTTCGATGTGTTCTTCTAAGATTTCACCCGTTTCGAGGTTTTTAAAATGTATCTTATGAATGCGCCGACTCACTGTATCCACACCATAAGCCAACCATTTATTGTCAGGTGAAATGGAGCGACTGCCGACTGTGTAATATTCAAAACCCTTTGACAATTCGTTGACATTGAGCATGATTTCCTCTTCGGCTTCCAAAGTCTCTTTTTTGCGGCTATAAATCGGGTATTCATGCCCTTCTTCGAAGCGGGCGATGTACCAATATCCATGGTAATGGTAAGGTACAGACATATCTGTTTGGGCAAAACGGGCGACGATTTCTTTAAATAGTTGCTCTTGAAATGGCTTGGTATGCGCCATTTTTGCTTCACGATAAGCATTTTCAGCATTGAGATAGGCAATTACTTTTGGGTCTTCACGCTGATTGAGCCAAAAATAAGGGTCTATGCGGGTATCATTATGTATCGTTAATTCTGTTGGAATTTTACGCGCTTTCGGTTGTTTCATAAATTGAATAGTTGTATTGATAAATTGTTGAATTGTTATATTGATTTATGCCTAAAAAAAACGCCTTTCAGCGATTGAAAGGCGAATATCTGTTTTTTTATTGAGCTTTTATACGGTTATACTGAGGGGGTAGTTTCAGTTTGTGAAAAATCAATGTTGAGATAGACATCATCAACGTCCAATTGAAACGGCAAACTGACTAAGGACAAAACGCCTTCTGAGACGACTTCTTCAAACTGTCTAACTCAATGAAGTTCAACCTTTTCTTTCGAACGATTTTTTTCAACCATTTGAATAATATCTTCTTGTTGCTTTATTACTCCTTGTAAAAATAATCTGAAAGTATAAGTGGCTAAATGAACCTTCTGAACGGGCTTTTCAAGCGGTTCAACAGGAAGTATGACAACAGAGTTGTATTTGTCATTCACAAAACGATAATAATCACCTTCTGTGTTTTTGTGATAATGTAATTTAGTCAACACTTGAATAAATTCAGCATTGGTGATTGTTATATCTTTATAAATATTTGAAATTGTCATGTTATTCTATTTTATTAAGTTTATTTAGTTCACGAATTTGCTTTAAAGATAACACGTTAAAAACGGACTCTGATGGGATATAAATTCTTACAAATTTACGGACATTTTTCAATAAAATCCTATTTTCTCTAAAATAGGCTTGTAAATCAATATGATATGCCAATTCTCTTTGAGCATCATACAGAATAAGCAATACAATGTAAAGATTTGTTAACCACAATTCTAAATCTCGTTTAGACAAATCAAAGACAAAAGCCTTTTTATATTTTGAGAATTGGATATTGTCTGTTGATTTTAGTTGAAAGAGAATATTCTTATTTTCTGCTTCCCCATTTTCATTGAAAGTATTTATCGTTCCATCATAACCATAGTCATTCTGGAAATGTCGTTGCAGAACAAAGCCCGAAAGTAGGATTTGTCTTTCAACATGATTGAAGCCTAAATCTTCTATAATATGCTCCCTTGTTCTCAATTTTCTCATTTTGATGGATTTTGGTTTCGTGAAAATAAAACACAAATTTTAGTTTTTAAAACCAAACAAGCAAGTAATCAAAAACATAAAGTTTTTAAAAATAATAATAATCAAGCAATTGTTTTATTTACAGAAATCGCCTTGTTTTCTCCAATTTCTTTAAAAAAATCCTCTTTTTTGCAAAAAATTAATAACTATTTAATCAAAATAAACTTAAATCAATGGAATACAGACGTTTAGGAAAAACTGGATTACAAGTCAGTGCCTTATCACTTGGCTCTTGGTTGACTTTTGGCAATCAAATCGAAGATGATGTCGCAGAGAATTTTATGAAAATCGCTTACGATGCGGGTGTCAATTTCTTCGACAATGCTGAAGGTTATGCTTTTGGGCAATCTGAAATCGTGATGGGTAAAGCTTTGAAAAATTTGGGTTGGGACAGAACGACTTATATCGTGTCGTCAAAAGTGTTTTTTGGTAGCCGCCGAAATCCTATGCCTAATCAAACAGGTTTGAGCCGTAAACACATCATTGAGGCGTGTCACGAAGCGATGTCTCGTTTGCAAACAGACTATCTCGACCTCTATTTTTGCCATCGTCCCGACCCCTCAGTACCCATTGAAGAAGTGGTGCGGACGATGAATACATTGATTGCACAAGGTAAAATCATGTATTGGGGAACGTCTGAATGGTCGGCTGTTCAAATCATGGAAGCCAATGCGATTGCCAGTGGTTTAAATTTGGAAGGACCAAAAATGGAACAACCACAATATAATATGTTTTGGCGCGAAAAAGTGGAGAAGGATTATCTCCACATTTATCCAAATGCAGGTTTGGGTACAACAGTTTGGTCGCCTTTGGCGGGTGGTACTTTGACCGAAAAGTATGCAGATGGTATTCCAAAGGGTACACGCATGACAGAACAAAAAGGCATCGAACATGTAAAAAAACACAATCTGACGGCTGAAAGGTTGGAGAAAATCACTGCTTTGAGCAATTATTCAAAAGAAATAGGTACAACATTGGCAAAATTAGCCATCGCTTGGTGTGTTCAAAATCCGAATGTTTCGACGGTTATTTTAGGCGCATCGAAGCCTGAACAATTGCGCGAAACATTGTCTTCACTTGACGTTTTACCGCTTTTGACCCCCTCAGTAAATGAGCATTTGGAAGCGATTTTGCAAAACAAACCTGAGATAATCACGCTGTAAGTGATGATGAATGATAAATGATGAATTATGAATGGTGGAATTGTAAAGCCTTGATAATTAGTTGTTTATAAACACTTATTTCTTTGTTTTTATTGTAAATTTAGCTTATAAGCAATGGTGAAAAAAAAGTATCAAACTTGGCTTTACAAAATAATTAAAAATCAACGTTTTGCTAATTCATCATTCATCATTTATAATTCATCATTTCCTAAGAGATGTCAGATTCTAAAATGCGCCCTTTAACATATACGGATTATAAACCAACAGCATCGAAATTGCCTGTTTGGGTTTTGCTCGATAATGTCGAAACACCCCGCAATGTCGGTATCACTTTTCGGATAGCGGATACATTGGGTATTGAAGGTTTGGTGCTGTGTGGCAAAGCACCAAACCCGAACCATAAATTGTTGAGTAGAACAGCCAAAGGCGCAGAACGGCATGTGCCTTCCACTTATTTTGATGATGCTGTAACAGCCATTGCGGATTTTCGCAACAAAGGTTACACCATCGTTGCGCTTGAAATTACGGATAAAAGTATAGATGTGAAAACGGCTGATTTTAAGAAGATGGACAAAATTCTCTTGATTGCAGGGTCTGAAAGCGCGGGTATTGCGCAAGAGGTTTTAGAACATGTAGATTTTGCCGTGCACATTCCAACCGCAGGTTTTTGCCTCTCGATGAATGTGTCCGTATCGATTGCCATTGCCGTTTATGAAATAAGAAGGCAGATAGAAATATGAAATATAAAGTATGAAATATGAAAAAAGCGATGTGTAGGGACACGTCGCTTTTTTCATATTTCATACTTTATATTTCATATTTATTGAACCAGTTTCTTAGTGGTGAAAACACCAAAAACCCATTGCTCTTTATCACTGATTTTGTAGAAATAATCTTCGTAAGTAACGTTTTTGCCGTCTTTCAAGTACGTTCTACGCATTTTGGTAGGGCTTTGCGCTCTGATGCGGTATTTATCACCTGGATTTGTCCAAGCCAAAACCTTTGCTTTTTGAGAATAGCCGTCCATAACGCGCACCATACCATCTTTTTCTAAAGTATTTTGTATTAACAAATAACCTTCTTCAATGGCTGCAGGAGTAGCCTTATTGGGCGCAGTTGCAGCATCGCTGCCCTCTGCTGTGGCAACATTCGTTTCTTCAGTTGTTGATGCGATGCTGGTGGTCACTTGAGCATTAGAATGGCTCGATTGCCATTTGAATGCGCCAATAGCAAGAATCACCAAAATCGGCGCAACGATAAATGCCCAATTGATTTTTTTGTATAAAGGTTTTCTTGGAAAAGGGTCTATGGCGGTGGTTGTCGAAAAAAAACGGTCACTTTCTGGAAGCGTTAATTGGATTTCGAGTTCCCTCAGTTTTTGCTCCAGAATAACTAAGTCTTGTTGGAGGCGATTGTTTTCCGTTTTGAGCATTTCCGAATTTTTATTCAATCGGATTTCACGGGTTCTAATTTTGCGTAATTCAGATTGCAATTCGCTGGTAATGCGTCTCTGCTTATTTATTTCATCAAGTAACGAGTTCAGTGCCACTTCTGGCTCATTGTGAATATCAATTTCTTGTTTCATTTTTGTAAAATTTTTAGCTATGCGTCTGTACTTTCGTTAGTAAAAATTGTGATTCAAAGAAACAAAATTAAATCGGAATATTCGAAAAACATAATACTCACATTGTTTTTTTTACCTTGCTTTATAGTAATATAAAAAAATATTTATAAAACATTGGTAAACAATGGCTTTATAAATATTCAATTAATGATGACTTCTTGTAAGAATTCTTCGCCAATCTCAGTATTGAGCATCGTTCTTATTTTTTCACGTCCGAAATGCAATTCAGAACGCAACGAAGCAGACGCAATTGTAACGTATAAAACCTTATCGCGCAAGCGTAATTCACGGGTGTAAGTGGCTATCGTTTTGCCCATTTTTTCTTCCCAAAGGCTTTCTATTTTTGTTTTATTCAAGTTGTCGCCCAATTTGAAGGCTCTGACCATTTGTTTCAGCACATCCGCTAAAGGCTCGTCGTTTGTCTTTCTCATGCTTTTATTCTTTTTACAATACTAAAGATATTGTTACAATTACAGCGTTTATGGTCTCATTTTCAAGAAAACCGAATGAACGCAAAGGTACGAAAAATGCACCGTCTCATTTTGATTATTAGGCCCCCTCAGTATAAAATCGTTTTCATCCTCATCTTCTATGTTAAAGCATTTTTGAAAAATTATCATGTTAAAACACATAAAATTGAACAAGTTCGTCGCAAATAAGCGACTCTTTGAGAAGGAATTTTTTAGTTTTGGCACTTTCTTCACCAAATCATAAAAATCTAAGTATCAATGAAAAAATTGTTCTTATTCTTTTTGCTTACATCTATGTCCTTTATAAACGCTCAAAACAATCCCATACAATTGATTCCGCAACCTGTTGACATCAAACAATCAACAGGTTCTTATCTTTTGACAAATGCCACAACTATCAGTTTCAACCAAGCAGAATGTCGCACCGTTGCAGCTTTGTTGACGCAACGACTCAACGCACCAACTGGTTTTTCGCTGAAAGCACAACAAGGTAAAACAGGTGTCATTCAACTGAATCTCAATGCTTTACCTAATGCGGAACTCGGTAAAGAAGGCTATACGCTCGAAGCGACAACCAAAGGCGTGGTCATCTCTGCCAATCAAACCGCGGGTTTGTTTTACGGGATGCAATCCTTAATTCAGTTGTTGCCCAAGGAAATTGAAAGCAAAACGACCACAAAAGCCACTTGGAGTATCCCCTCAGTAAAAATCAAGGATTATCCGCGTTTTGGGTGGCGGGGCATCATGTTGGATGTCAGCCGCAATTTTTTCACCAAAGAAGAAGTCAAAACCTATATTGACCAAATTGCCAAACTCAAATACAACACTTTACATTGGCACTTAACGGACGACGAAGGTTGGCGCATCGAAATCAAGTCGTTGCCGAAACTCACTTCCGTCGGTGCGTGGCGTGTGCCGCGTGCTGGACATTTTGGCGACAGAGAACCGCCAAAAGTAGGTGAAGCCGCAACAGTTGGTGGTTTTTATACACATGAAGACATCAAAGAAGTCATTGCTTATGCACAAGACCGCAATGTGGTCATTTTGCCCGAAATTGATGTGCCTGGTCACAGCATGGCAGCTATTGCCGCTTATCCTGAATTGAGCTGCAAAAAAGAGCCGACGATGGTCAGTCCTGGTCATAAATTCTCGGAATGGTATGGCAACGGCACATTTAAGATGTTGACGGAAAATGCTTTGAATCCATCTGATGACAAGGTTTATGAGTTTTTAGACAAAGTGTTTACGGAAGTGGCGGCATTGTTTCCGCATCCATATATCCATGTCGGCGGTGATGAATGTTACAAAGGCTATTGGGCAGCGGACGAAGGTTGTCAAGAATTGATGCGCAAACTCAACATTCACCACGTCGAAGACCTTCAAGGTTATTTCATGGGTCGTGTCGAGAAGATACTACAAGCCAAAGGCAAAAAGTTGCTTGGTTGGGATGAAATCTTAGAAGGGGGCATTTCGCCAACGGCTGCGGTCATGAGTTGGCGCGGAGTCAAAGGCGGTATTGAAGCGGCAAAAACAGGGCATGATGTCGTTATGACTCCTACGACGTTTGCGTATTTGGACTATAATCAAGGAGAAATGACTGTTGACCCACCTATTTATGCGGGTTTGCGTGTCAGCAAAAGTTACAGCTTTGAACCTGTGCCTGATGGCGTAGATGCTAAATACATTTTGGGTGGACAAGGTAATCTCTGGTCTGAACAATTGCCGAATTTCCGTTATGCTCAATACATGACTTATCCGCGTGCATGGGCGTTGTCAGAAGTTTATTGGTCGCCAAAGGCAGCTAAAAACTGGGATGATTTTGCCAAAGGTATGGAAACGCATTTTGACCGTTCAGATATTGCAGAAGTCAATTACAGCAAAGCGGTTTATGATGCCATTGTGAAAACAAGCCTCAAAACGGGCAAGTTAACATTGACTTTGGACAATGAAATCAAAGGCATTGACAGCTATTACACAACCAACGATGCGATGCCCGATAATTTCTGTACGAAATACACACAGCCTGTTGAATTGCCCGACGGACCGATTACGTTGCGGGTGCAAAACTATCGGAATGGACAACCGATTGGGCATTTGATTACTTTGAAACGCGCGGATTTGGAGAAGCGGGCGGAGAAGTAGGTTTGAATTAAGATGCTAAAGATTTTGAGGATGCTAAGGATTGTGGCGTGGACACATCCTTAGCATCCTCAAAATCTTTAGCATCTAATTCAAATGCTTCTAATCATAAGCCAAACACGCCTCCGATAATATATCCTTTATCATCTCTCGAAACGCAAGCGGTTCTAAAACCTCAACGTGTGCACTATAAGACAATATCAAATTTTGCCATTCATAATTCCACCGCAAATCAAAAGAAAAGACAAAATACTGAGGGGTCTGTTCGACCAGTTTTTGAGACGTATGCAATGGACGATTGATCCAATGTGGTGCTAAAACACGACTGACACGTATAAGATAGGACGTACAAAGATGTTCCTCGAACTTCGTAACACCGAAAACATCGTTAAAATAGTCTTGCCCTGTTATCTGCGTATTCGGTTTATAGAAAACATTGGGTAAAACCTCAATGCCTTGAATGCGGTCAAGCGCATAGTTTTCAATCTTATTTTTGTTTTGATTTAAGCCGAAGAGATGCCATGACTTTTTTGTTTCTTTCAAAAAATAAGGATGCACCTGAATCTCAAACCCCGTTTCAAGCCACCGGGTTTGGTCGTCTGCGTCAAAAGGAAAGGGTTTATAACTCAATTTGAGGACATCATTTCGCACAATATGATTGTGCAATGTCCGAAGCCAGCGTACTCCATTCGAATTGGGTCTATGGTCAAAAAACAAAGCAGGTACTGGTGTTTTGGCTTGTAAACCCATTTGTTGTTCCAACTTCAAAACCACTTCACTCAAATCCTGCATTTGTGGCAAATGCTCAAATTGCTGCAACACATCTATGGCGGATTTTATTTTCGCCGCATCGTAGCGATTCAGCGCATTATTGCTCAAGTTGAACCGTTCCTCATAAAAATAATAGGTTTTCGTACCAAAATCATCTTTTTCAGTTCTGGTTTCTATCGGTGCATGTTGTCCGCGCAGTGCTTTGATATAATTGAAAAAAGAACGCTTAGAGAGCGGCTTGTTAAATCGTTCCTCAAAACGCTGGATGATGTCTTCTTGTGTGTAAAGTCCACGTGTAGATAATAAGGTGTCAAAAAACTCGATTTTCGTTCGTTTGTCGGTCATTTTGAAAAAGTATTAAATTTTTTT
>JANLQI010000064.1:0-6783 GCA_031367705.1 Saprospiraceae bacterium
TTCAATTTCCGTCTACTATACCTTATTCTTACTGAGGGGCCCATCTTAGGCATTTTAAAAACCGTATTTATCCAATTTTCTAAAATCTCATTCGTCTTAACAAAAACAGTTAAACGCTGTTTACCTTTGTATTTTTGAAAATGATAAAAACCCAACGTTAAAATGGCAAGAAGAAGATGGGACGACAATGACGATGCCCCAAAAGTAAAACTCACACGTGAATCTATGCGCGAAGCGCTACAAATGTACAGCTTCATCAAACCCTATAAATGGTCGTTTTGGGGCGGCATGGTTTTGTTGTTCCTTTCGACAACAACTTTTATGATATTTCCTTTTTTGTCTGGTCGTATTGTGGACATCGCACAAGGCAAACACGACTTTACAGCTGATATATTCGGTAAAACGTATTCATACTACCTTGATTTACCACGTATTGGCTATTTTATGGCAGGTTTACTCCTTATTCAAGGTTTTGTATCTTATTTTAGAATTACGATGTTTGCAAAGGTGAGCGAGTACGGTATTGCCGATGTCAAACAGGCATTGTACCAAAAACTAACGTCACTACCCATTCCGTTTTTTGAAAAAACACGTGTTGGCGAATTGGTCAGTCGCATCAATTCCGATGTTGAAAAACTGTACAGTACATTCAGCATCACCCTTGCGGAATTTGTCCGTCAAGTGCTTGTCCTTGTTTCAGGTATTTTGATTTTGACCTTGACAACATGGCGTTTATCGCTTGTTATGTTAGCGACTTTTCCTTTAATAGTTATCGGTGCAATGGTTTTTGGCCGTTTTATCCGCAAAATGGCAAAGGAAAGGCAAAGCCAAATTGCAGATACAAACATCATTTTGAACGAAACAATGATGGCAATCAACGCTGTCAAAGCCTTCACAAACGAATGGTTTGAAGTCTCTCGTTTTGGCAAAGCCAATATGAAATCGGTTGAAACCTCCATGAAATTTGCTGCATGGCGGGCTATTTTTGCGACTTTTATAGTCGTTATCTTGTTTGGTGCTTTGTTTTTTGTTTTATGGCAAGGCGCAACGATGTTGCAAGCAGGAGAAATTACAGCAGGTGAGCTTATCATGTTTTTCACTTATACAGCAATTATTGGTGGCTCAATTGCAGGTTTGGGTAATTTTTATACAGAACTTGTTGGCGCTATTGGCGCAACAGAACGTGTCCGTGAAATCCTTAATACACCTTCAGAAGTTGAGGTTAAAAACCGCCCTATCCTACCTGAAAACCGTTTGAAAGGCGACATTCAGTTCCAAAATGTGAAATTCCGTTATCCGACGCGTGAAGATGTCGAGGTACTGAGGGGGGTCAATTTGACGATAAAAGCGGGTCAAAAAGTAGCTCTTGTGGGTGCATCAGGTGCAGGCAAGTCAACGATTATGCAATTGGTTTTGCGTTTCCATGAAAATCAAGACGGCTCTATCTTAGTGGATGGCAAACCGATGAAGGACTATGATATTACAGAATATCGTCAAAACCTTGCCCTCGTTCCACAAGAAGTATTGCTTTTTGGCGGAACAATAAAGGAGAACATCCTTTATGGCAAACCCGATGCAACGGACGAAGAAGTCATTGAAGCCGCTAAAAAGTCGAATAGTTGGGACTTTATTCGTATGTTTCCAGAAGGTTTGGAAACAATCGTAGGGGAACGGGGCATTAAATTGTCAGGCGGTCAAAGGCAACGTATTGCAATTGCTCGCGCAATTCTGAGAGACCCGAGTATTTTGTTACTCGATGAAGCGACATCCTCGCTTGATGCAGAATCTGAAAAGGTCGTACAAGATGCCCTCAATTTATTGATGGAAAATCGGACAAGTATCATCATTGCCCATCGTTTGGCAACAATACGTGAAGTAGATAAAATATATGTTTTAGACGGAGGTCAAATCGTTGAAGAAGGGACACATGAGGAACTTTCAGAAAAAGAGAACGGTATTTATGCCAACCTCGCTAAATTACAGTTTGATATACCCATTACAATTTAGCGAACAATTTTTCGCTGATATTTGATTTTTCTTATAAAATAATGATTCTCAACAAATTAATAATCCACTAATCCATTTGAGGTTAGCGAATTATTTTTTGGCTGTCGTAATTTTTTCTTTATTTTAGTATAAAATTGGGTGCGTTACTTTTACCTTTGCACTATTCATTGATCAATGGTAAAATTTCAAAATCATGCAACTTACAGCGACTAACCCAGCAACAGAGATTCCAATTTATGATCCAAACCAAAAACCATTTATGGATACGGTGAAAATCATGTCTAAAATACCACATCGCGTTCCGTTTTTGTTGGTGGATAAAGTTATGGAAGTAAGTGACACTCATATCATTACGATTAAAAATGTCACAATGAATGAGCCTTATTTTCAAGGTCATTTCCCAGGCAACCCTGTTATGCCTGGTGTTTTACAGATAGAAGCCATGGCACAAACAGGTGGTATTTTTATACTGCGTGACACAGCCGATGATGAAATTTGGGATACTTATTTTTTGAAAATTGATAATTGTCGCTTCAAACATAAAGTTGTTCCAGGCGATACACTCATCATCCGTCTTGATTTAATCAACCCGATGCGTCGTGGCATTGCTTTGATGCACGGTAAAGCGTATGTCGGCAATAAATTGGTTTCAGAAGCAGAATTGACAGCAATGGTGCAAAAAAGAGTTTAAGCTACCCCCTCAGTATTTTTATAAAACAAAGGCAAAAAGCAGTATAAAACCTGTTTTTTGCCTTTGTAATTTTAGAATTTTCAAAAAACGAAAATTCGCTAAACAGCATTGTTACAAGCACAAACAACAGAACTACAAGAATGAACATCCTCTATTTATTTATTCAGAAGCAATTAGAAACCAATTAGTTATCAAACTTTCGACCCAAACCTCAATCTCGATTAACCATATTACACCCTTTTCAACAGAAGTTGTGGTAAGCCTAAAAACTTACCGCAACAATTTTTATTTTCATGTTTGACTTTTCCGTTAAAATAATGGAACTTACAGGCAATTAAGTAAAATGAATAAAATAAAATATCGCATTTTGAATTGTAAAGCATAATAAACCAATGTTAAAAAAATTCATCATTCATCATTTATAATTCATCATTTACTTAACGTTCATCACAGCTTAAAAACTAAAAAAAATGACAACACCAAATACGCCAATCCTCACAAATGAGGTGTCAAAAAACTTAGAAGTTATCAGTCAAATCGAGCCATTCGTGCGCACAGCCATAGACACACTGCTAGTTGACATAAAAACCTGTTGGCAACCGACTGATTTTCTGCCCGATATGAGCCAAGAAGATGCACTTGAACAAGTTCGTCAACTGCGGGAAAGAACAGCAGGTATTCCCGATGAAGTCATCGTTTCGCTTATTGGCAACATGATTACAGAAGAAGCGCTGCCGAGTTATCAGACCTATTTTAACCTTGTCGAAGGCATAAATCCAATGCGAAAATTGACAAGTGAAAATGCGTGGGTCACTTGGTCGCGTCAATGGACTTCAGAAGAAAACCGTCACGGCGATTTGTTGAATAAATATTTGTATTTGTCAGGACGAGCAGATATGCGCCAAGTTGAGCAGACCATCCAAACCCTTATCACCAATGGTTTTGATGCCAATACCGACCATGACCCTTATCAAGCGATGGTTTATACGTCGTTCCAAGAGCGTGCAACGAAAATTTCACACCTCAACACTGCTAAATTAGCTGAAAAAGCTGGCGATACTGTTTTGTCACGTATATGTACGACCATTTCAGGCGATGAAGCCCGACATGAAAGAGCCTATAAAACTTTTATGCGTCAGATATTTGATATTGACCCCAACGGCGCTATGTTAGCATTTGAAAAAATGATGCGTAAACAGATTGCTATGCCTGCAATTTTGATAGATAAAGACAATGAAGAAAATATTTTCGCCCGATATGCAGCTATCACACAAAAAATCGGTATTTATACAGCTTGGGATTATGCCAATATCATTGAACATTTAGTTGAATTTTGGAAAATCGAAAGTATCACTGGATTAGACGGTGCCGCCGCAAAAGCGCAAGTCTATTTGTCAAAATTAGCAGAGCGTTATAAGCGCGTGGCTGACAGAATGAAAGCACCAGAGGACATCAGTTTGGTGTGGTTGAGCTGCTAATATCAATATGTAATGTGAATCAAAATCAATAACTTTCCCCTTCTCAGCATCTTTTACTGAGGGGGGGCTTTTTTATTTTTTTAATAAGTATCAACTAAAGATTTGATTTTCAATCCTTTAACTACATCCTCAAGCGTTGCTTTGGTTTTCAAAACAACATCATTCGTTTGTGTCGGCACAATATCAAAATAATTGTCTGAAAACACCCCCTCACTATCAAGGCTCAAACACACATTTTTTAACAACGAAGGCGCAGTCAAACGAATATTAAAACCACCTTCAACGGGCGTAATTTCTTTACCGATAGCTACATTTTTTTCTAATATCAAATCCTTTGGTGGCGCAAAATAGAACGTCCGAGAAAATGAAGGAAGACCTTTGGGACGAAAAGTTATCAATACCAGACTTGTTTTAGGACTTTCGTTTTGAAGCAAGGTTTTAAGCATGTTTTCATAAAAAACGGCCGATTTATTGGCATTTACGCCTATATAACGACCATCCATGAAAATGGTATGCCCTTGAAAATCCATCGTTTGCACAAATAACTCGCCTTCAAAATCTTTTAGTTGGTCATTGACAATGTGAATTTCAAAGATATTTTTTTTCACAATTGGCGAAACTAAGACATTCGCATAAGCTTGTTTTGCAGCATATTGCAAGGCTTTCCACCTGCCAAAATTGTCAATACTCGACCACGAAGCACCTTGCCACACATCGTTTAATTGCCAATACAAACTGCCCATACACGTCGGCATCGAACGGCGTTGCGCTTCTATCGCTCTACGAATGCCATCGGCTTGAACGAGTTGACTGACATACACAAAGTCTTCAAATGTTTTAGGCGTGCGAAAGCTCCTATCCATGTATTTTTTCATCAAAGCATTGCCTTTGGGATGCTTTTGATGTGCTAACATGACTTCTGATTCTAATTTGAGGTCTTGAGCCTCAGTAAAACTTTGAATGGTTTTCCATTCTGGAAAAGACTGAAAACCATATTCAGAAGCAAAACGAGGTATTTTTTCTTCAAAATGCTCAAAAGGTTTTTCATCATGCCAAACAAACCAATCGTGGTTATCCCCCTCAGTATAACTCTTGTTATAGTAACGTCCGAAGCGGGGAGAGCTTTCATAATAGACCGTATTTGTATTGTCAATCACGGCTTTTGGCAATATTTTTTGAAAAAGGTCTTGATAAGCTTTCCAAATATACTCTTTTTGGTCAGGGTTGAAACGCGGTTGCCAACCCCAATTGTTCCACGCTTCGTTGATTTCATTGTTGCCACACCACAAGGCTATGCAACTGAAATTGCGCAAACGTTGCACTTGCTCGACGGCTTCAAGCCGAGCATTTTCTAAAAAAGCCTCGTCGCCAGGGTACATCGCACAGGCGTACATGAAGTCTTGCCAAATCAATAAACCTTTTTCATCACATTCTTGATAAAATTCATTGGGTTGATAAATGCCTCCTCCCCAAACCCGCAACATATTCATATTGGCACCAATAGCTGCATCAATTGTCCTTGAAATATCCTCTTTTTTGACCTTTTCTTCAAAAAAATGTAGCGGAATCATGTTTGAGCCTTTGGCAAAAACAGGCACACCATTGAGTTTGAAGTAAAAACTTTCGCCAATTGCATCTTTCTCTTGAACCAATTCAAGCGTCCGTAAACCATGTTTCATCACTTTTTCATCGGTTTGCCCCCCCTCAGTATTAAGCCCAATTTTTACATCATATAAATAAGGTGTACCCAAATTATGCGTCCACCACAGCTTTGGCGAAGCCAAAACAATTGGTACTTCAACCACATTTGAACCTACAACCAGTGTTGTTTTTTTTGTGAAAAGGGAATCACCAAACTGCACATCAAGGGTTACAGAGGTTTCAATGGTTGATTCAACACTGATTTGCGCCTGAACAATCGCTGTATCTGATGTTAATTTTACTTGTTTCAAAAAAACATCAGTCATTTTGACATCTTGCCAAGTTCGAATTTCGGCAGATTGCAAACCGCATGTTACCAAACGAGGTCCCCAATCCCAACCATAGTGAAAACCTGCTTTACGGGTATAGACGCGTGTGTTTTCAGGAATGGCGGGCAAATCAGTGTAGGCGTTGTTTGCTGCCGCTTTTTCTTTTGAAATAGGTGTTGTAAAATATATTTTTAAAATATTATCTTTCGGTTGTAAAAAATTGCGCACATCTGCTTTCCAAGTCCGAAACATATTATTGCCTTTGATAACTAAAGCATCGTTTAAATAAACATCAGCATATGTATCTAAACCGTTGAGTATCAATTCAACATGTTTCGCCGACAACATATCTGGTGTCGCATCAAATCTTTTCTGAAAAATCCAATCACTTTTTTCCAACCATTGCAAACGGGCTTCGTTGTTGCGCACAAATGGGTCTTCGATTGCCCCATTTTCAAACAGTGCATTGAGCACAGTATTGGGTAACTGTGTGTTATACCCATCGCTTTTAATATTACGACCTAATGCATCGGTTGGTGGAGACAACTCAAGAGCCGATTGAAATGACCAATCGCTATTGAGTGAAGTTGTTTTGATGCTTTGCGCACCTAAATTCGTAGAAATCATCAAAGTCAAG
>JANLQI010000068.1:0-3021 GCA_031367705.1 Saprospiraceae bacterium
AAAAAGACCTTTGATAAAGAAGGTATTCATTTCCCAACACCGGGTATGAATATCAATTTGAAGCAGTAGATGATACATTCCGTTCGGCGAACATTCAGAATTTTGAAACGATTACGAGGCTGCAACACTGTATAAAGCAAATAGGAAAAGCGCAATGCCTGTGATGAGTCCCAATGCCCCTAATAGAATGCCCAGTTTTGCTCTTTTCTTTTGTAGTCTCGTTGCCGAGATATTTGAAATGACCATAATAGATATCAGAATGGCAAGCAAACCCAATAAGGTAGGCAAAACCAGCCCAAGTAGTAAAAGGGCAGTAGAAGAGCTGTGCCATAGGAGTATAATACCGATATTAGACAGTACGGAAGATGCTCCCAAAACGACCGAGCTATTGGCGGATTGATTGGGATTGCTCTCTTTTTTGAGCTTTTTGTCCATTATTTTAAGCATGACTTGCTTAAAATAGGGCATTTTCTCCGATTGATACTGAGGGGGGGCTGTACTGCTTATGGTTGTAGTAGAACTATTTGCATCACTTTTCGGAGCAATAATGAAAGCGGTATGGCAAACGAACATCAAGGATAAGGTAAGCATTAAGAGCGGCGTTTGTTTTTGTTTCATTTACATTGAATTTAGAAAAGGTGGAAAAATATGGGACAATTTAAGCTTTAATAACCACATTTAGAATTGAAGCTGTCATCATTTGACATGATGTTTATCAATCTATTGTTTTCTAATAACGGATAATAGGGAATAAAAGGTATTTTCCATTATCAAACAGGGACAAACAGAGGCGAATTTCCTCAATTTGGGCAATTTTAGCAACATAAACGGCTAAAATGAGGTGGTATAATTTTTTTGTATTATTAGACACAAACATTATTTAGTAAACTTTAAAAATCATTCATTATGAAAAAGATACTTTTTGCATCCGTATTGTCAACCATTTTTATTTCACTAACGCTTATGTCTTGTAACAACGAGCCACCTAAAAGCGAATTGGAAAAGAAAACAGAAAACTTTGGTGAAGCCGCAAAAGATTTAGGACAAGAGGTCGGGCGGTCAGCCGAGAAAGCAGGCGAAGACATGAAAGATGAGGCTCACGACATGAAAGAAGACCTCGCCAAAACGCGCAAGCAGATGAAAGAGGATATTGATGCTTCTATCTCAAATATCAATAAAAAAATAGCAGAAACCGATAAAAAGATGGAGAAAGCCGCAAAAAAACAAAAAGAGGCTTGGGCTCAAGAAAAGAAAGATTTGATAGCCGCACGTGACCAACTGAATGAAAATTTAAAAGAAGTCGGTCATGATATGAAAGACGGCTGGAACGAATTTGCGGCTAATGTCAAAAAGACATTAAAAGACGTAAATGAAAAAATTAATCAATAAAACTTAAAGCTATGAATAAGCAATCAATAATCGTAAGGACTATGATGGTATTGAGCCTTGCCTTCTTTGTAGGTATGCTGTTTATCAATTATGGGTCAATGATGGGACTTATCAATGGCGTGACTATCAAAGAGTTATCCAATAATTATAATAACTTATTTACGCCCGCACCTATCACTTTTTCAGTTTGGGCGGCCATTTACGCTGCCTTATTTATGTATGTCATCTGGCAGTTAAAATCCATTTTTTCTAAGAATATAAGTCCAGATGTTTATATGGTTACTAAAAAAATAGGTGTTCTGTTCTTAATATCCTGTGTTTTAAACGCTGCATGGGTATTTGCATGGCACTACGATAAGCTGTTTTTTTCGACTCTGATAATGGCAGGTTTGCTTATCACGCTTATCAAAATTAACAAGCGCATCAGTTTTGAATTAACAAAGACCCTACAGTATCAGTTGTTTTTAAAAATACCTTTCGGTCTGTATTTGGGTTGGATTTCAATAGCCATGATCAGCAATGTTGCTGCTTATTTGACTAAAATCGAATGGAATGGCTTTGGTCTCGACCCGCGCTTTTGGCAAATGTCAATGGTATTGGTTGGTTCACTCATCGCTTGTTGGAGTGTTACCAAATTAAACAACGTCGCTTATGGTGTGACTGTTTTATGGGCATTGGGCGGCATTTTAATGGTGCGTTTAGCCGACACGATACCGTCATTATCCATGAATTTGCTCGTTACATTGTGTGCTTTGCTGGTTTTATTTACCACACTCAACCGCACAAAATATTGGGCCATCTAAAAAGGTTTATAGTAATTTGTTCAATAATGCTGTCCGTTTTCAATGATCACATTGAAAGCGGATTTTTTTATGCTGAAAGCATTTCTATAATCATTTTGGGGAAACAATTCCCCAAAATTCCCCAAAATGAATACATACTGAGGGGGGTAATAAGTGTGGCAAGGTTTTTTTATGTATCATTATGAAATCATTAAATAACATATTTTAAAAAAAAGTAAAAATGAAAAGACTCATTGTCGTAATCCTCATGTTCGTATTGGCAACTGTTTCAACTCAAAGCCTTCAAGCACAAGCGAGTATTCGCGGTGGTATCAATATTGCCAGCATGTCTGCCAATGCAACTGAAAAAAACTACAAAGATTACGAAAACCAATCCATTTTTGGTTTTCAATTCGCCGTAGCAATGCCTTTCAAAATCTCCAACAATGTTGCGATCCAACCTGAATTGGTCTTTATCCAAAAAGGCGGTAAATCGCAGTACATTACGGACGAAAAGAATAAGTACATTTCAACTTTTACGTCCAACTACATAGAAGTCCCTATCTCTTTGAAATTAGGTTTAGGCAACACTTCTGGTGACGGCATCGGTTTTTATGTCTTGGGCGGCCCTTATGTCGGTATTGCTTTGAATGGCAAGTACAAAAATGAGCTAACGTTCTTAGGTGTGACTTCTACATCTAACAAAACGGTGGATTACACCAATGATGCGAATACTGAAAAGCGCATTGATTGGGGTTTTAACGTCGGTGCAGGACTGTCATTGGGCAAAATGTATTTGGAAGGTCGTTACAATTTGGGTATCAACAACTTATTAGATGACAGTGCCTCA
>JANLQI010000105.1:0-16084 GCA_031367705.1 Saprospiraceae bacterium
GCCGTTTTGTCAACAGGCGTTGTAAATTCTATTTCCAAACCATCGGATTTAGCGGTCACGTTTTTCATTTCAAAAGGTATTTTGCCTGTCCATTCCAAACGTTGCAAAGCAAAACTGCTCTTACCTGTACTCGACCAACCACGGCTCGTCATACCACCAAACATTGAACCATCAACACCCCAACGCAAACGCAACAAACCCGATGCCCAACCCTCAACAAACGGATAACACGCGCCTTGATATTTACCGTTCACTTTCTCCAAAGTCATCCGCATCACTTTGGAATGTCCTTGGTCGGCAACAAAATATTGCCCTTTGAAAGGACCAAAAGTGCCGCCCGTCGTATCTTGCAAAACATCCGCCGTCGAGATGCCCATCAAGCCATGTGGAAACCAAACGGCAGGGAGTTTCATCTCTTTAATCGTCTTTGCCGCTTCGTGCATCGGTCGCCCATCGTCCACCACTTTTAGGTCGTTTTTGGTCAATCTCAAAGGCGATTCGGGTTCGCCTGTCCAATTTAAACCGCCAAAATTACCTGCAAAATCGCCTTTTTCAAGATGCGTCACACGTCCAGAACCGACCCAATCGCCTTGGTTTTCAGCATAAAAAACATCCCCCTCAGTATTCAAACCAAATCCTGCGGGTGAGCGCAAACCTGTCGCAATCGGGGTCATCGTACCATCTTCTTTTATTTTTAAAAGCCAACCATGCCACTTCGCCAAGCCGTCGCCATAACCAATCCACGAAACATTGAGCGTGACGTACATATCGCCATTTTTGTCAAAAACGGGGCCGTAGGCATATTCGTGGTAGTTGCCTGTGGCATCAAAACGGTAAATTGTAGTGTATTCATCGGCTTCGCCATCTTGATTTGTGTCGGTGAGTTTGGTCAATTCACCACGTTGTGTGCAGTAAAACGAGCCATTATGATAAGCCAAACCCAATACTTCGTGTAATCCCGAAGCAAAAAGTTTGTAATAGGGCTTCGAACCGCCTTGCATATAAGCATTTTCAATGACCCAAATTTCACCTCTACGGGTCGAAACGCCCACACGACCATCGGGCAAAACTGCCACACCGCCTACTTCCAATTGAATGCCTTCGGGAATAGCCACCGTTTTCAGCCTATAAAATTCTGATTCCGTACTGGCTGTTTTCGCCTTTTGCGCTTGCAATTGAACAACAGATAGTAAGACAAAAAGTATAAAAAGTATATTTTTCATTCTTTGATATTTTAAATTTCTTTGTAATTCCTTTGCTGACACGAATTTCACAAATTACACGAATTTAGTTCCTTGCAGGATGACAAAAAAATTCGTGTAATTTGTGAAATTCGTGTCCAACCAAAGTGTTTAGCATTTTTTAGAAATAGATTGTGTAAGAAACCGCCGTTTCTTTATCATTTTTTTCAATAACCAATTCTTTTTTATCCTTATTCGTTCTTATTGTCGCTTTGTCAGTCGCATCCAATTGGACATAGTATTTTTGATTGTCAATGACGTACAAACCGTTGCCCAAATCGGCAATCATTCCGCCTTCGGCAAGGCGATAAAGCAATTTTTTACCTGTTGGGTTACTCGCTTTGATGCTGCGTTTCAAACCTTTACCCCCCTCAGTATTCGCATACTTTTCAGTCCATAAAACGCCATTTTCATTGAATTTAAATGTTGGATTTTTAACCGAATCTAAGGAATAACCCTTGAAAATCAATGATTTAGTTGGGTCAAGCGTATCGGGCAAATGCGCATTATTGTCCGCAATAAGTGCAATCGGACAACGTCCTGCCAATATCACACCGCTACCCATTGCCTCTGCGGTTTGTGGTTCGCCCCGTTGATACCACATTTCGGTCGCATCTAAGAAATCACCTTTCCACACTTCCATCAATCCCGCTTGGTCTAAATCGTACATAAAATGAACGCCTTGCGGATTACCGACGGAAATAACGTGCGTCTTTTTCTTACCACCATGCTCAGCAAAATGGCGTTGCATTTTGGGATAATTTTCTACACGCACAGCGATTTGCGGCACTGGCTGCGGGTCAGGCATTGAAGTGGGGCTATGCAACGCAAAAGGACGTTTATTGGGTTTTATTAAAAACAGACCCAAAAGCGGTTTGCGCCACGGCACATTTTTGATATACCCCAATGTAAACGTATGCGTTCCTTTTTCAAGATGACTTGTGTAAGGCGTACTTTCTTCTTGCCACGCTTCTGTTGGCGGCACGATTTCTTTACCGTCAATACTCAATTTCGTCCAACCATTTTGTTTGATAATCCATTGATAATCAGCCGTTTCATCAATATCAAAAGTACCATTAAAGAGTAGCCCCATCTTGTTTCCATTATCCGCCAATCGGCAATCAATAGCGGGCGTTGTACCTTTTCGAGTCAATTTATCAGCTGTTAATTTGTCAAAATCGCTAAATTCTCCTTCATAATATGCGTAACTGATGTCTTTTACTGTCGGTTTATAATCGCCTAACAGAGCATATTTGATGTTGCGAAAAGCCACTTGTCCATGGTCACCTTGAAGCATCAAAGGTGCTACGGGCTTTTCATTTCCCGCACTTGCACGAGTTGGGCCCGTCAGTATCACATTCTCATGAATGGTTATGTCGTTCAAAACCACCTTTTTCATCACCGCATTTTGTACTTTTTTACCCTCTGCATCAAATCGTGGGGCTTGAAATTCGATGACCAAATGTTGCCACAAACCAGGTGCGAAACAGGCATTGACACGCGGCGGATGCCCTTCGTAACCCGTCTTCGTCTCCTCAATCCAACGCTGATAAATGCCGCCACAATCGCTGTGTTTTGGATGCTGTACACCCCAACTATCGAACAATTGAATCTCATAACGCCCTTGCAGATAGACACCTGCATTAGAACCTTTGGGCATCATAAAATCCATTTCAAGGTATAAATCGCTATGTTCAAAATTGGTAAATAGGTTTTTATTGCCTGTCAATTTGTTCGTTTTGTCCAAATTATCGAACAAAACGCCTGTTCCCGCTTGACCTTTTAGAACTTCGTCATTCATCGAAGCGGTGATATTACCCACAATCTGCCACTGTGCAGGCGGGTTTTTAAAGCCTTGCAAGTCCGTCAAAGACAAAGGCGTAAGTTTATACAAATTGGATTGAGCCGACAGCGCAATCGTTAGTATAGAACATAAAAACGATAGGATAATTTTCATAAAAATTATGTGTTGTTTATATTAATCGAATGAACTTGAAACTACTTTTTCTCCCAAACCCCAAACATGGTAATCTTTTTGCAATTCAAAAGGAATATGGTATTTTTTTCCACTCGAAAAATGCTTTTTCACATTCCCTTCATTTTCAGGAGACTTAAATATATGAACATTTGAGTTCAAATCATGCTCATTACCTTTGACACCCGGCGCATTTTCGCATATATCAATCTCTGTCCACCAGTCTTTGGCATTATTGCTCATCCAAAAACCCGTCACCCAAGTGGCATTGAGAGGTTTTAATTCAGCCTCAATTTAGCCATACAAAAACGATTGTTTGCTCACGATAAAACCAGCCGAATGTGTAAATCCTTGCGGCAAAACCTCCGAACCATGTTGATGCAGTTTCATCACCAACAAACCGTTTTTCACAGTTGTATTTGACGCATGAAAATAGGTCGGCTCTCGCCCTTTCCATTTTGGATTGTTGGGAAACCACTTTTGGGTATCCAATGCTTTTCCATCAAATTCATCACTTAATACCTTCACCAACGACCATTTTGCCGTATTTTGTTGGTCAAAAAGTGGGTATTTGTCATTCAAACGATTGGGACGTTTCGTAAAATCAATACTGTCCGTATAGGCTTTTTTAGGAATTGTTAGGTCTTGTGCAAAGAGATTGAGCGTAAATAGTATTGATACACTCGATAGAAAAACAGACTTAACTGCGCGTGCGATTTTCAGATACATACAAAATAAAGTTTAGTGAAATAGTACCGTAAAGGTAGGTTTGTATGTATTCTTTGAAATAGCCGTTATAAACGGAATAGTGTAGTATATTAGCTTTATTAAAAAACAACTATTTGAACCACTCTCCTAACCTCCTTATAAACTATTGAAATACAATTTGACTTAAATTTTAGTCTGCTAAAAACCTTTTTTAAATAAGAGAGACCTACCTTTGATAATACAACTAAAAAAAGCCCTAAATAAGGGATAAAGCATAAAAATCAACAATTATTCAAATGGAAAATAAGGATTTACTGCCCTTTAATGCCCATAAAATTAGGCGTGTTTGGCACAATACCGAATGGTTTTTTTCTATCGTTGACGTTATTGAAGCCTTAACGGACAGCGACAGACCACGAAAGTATTGGTCTGATTTGAAGAAAAAGCTCTCTACTGAGGGGTATGCCGAACTGTCCGAAAAAATCGGACAGTTGAAAATAAGAGCCTCCGATGGTAAAATGCGGCTTACAGATGTCGCCAATACTGAGGGGGTCTTACGCATCATTATGTCAATTCCTTCGCCCAAAGCAGAACCGCTCAAACTGTGGATGGCGCAAACTTCAAAAGAGCGTTTAGAAGAAATTGAAAACCCTGAATTGAGTATTGAACGCCTAAAAGATATTTATAAATCAAAGGGTTATACCAATGAATGGATTGAACGCCGCTTAAAGTCCATTGGAATTCGCAAAGAATTGACCGATGAATGGAAAAAACGAGGCGTAAAAGAAGGACATGAATACAGTATTTTAACTGCCGAAATCGCCAAAGCCACCTTTGGTCTGAACCCAAGCGAACATGCAAAACTAAAAGGGTTGGAAAAAGAGAATTTACGCGACCACATGACCAATTTTGAACTCATTTTCACCATGTTGGGTGAAGATGCCACACGCCAAATTGCCGAAAGATATGATGCAAAAGGCTTCCATGAAAACCATGATGCTGCCCAATCGGGCGGACGTGCCGCAGGAAAAGCCCTAAAAGTTTTTGAAAAAGACCAAAATATTAAAGTCGTATCGCCCGATAATTTTCTACATTTATTAAAAGGTGAAGACCCAAAAGAGTAAAAAGGTAGGTTTGTATGTATTCTTTGAAATAGCCGTTATAAACGGAATAGTGTAGTATATTGACTATAAATCCCTTAACTCCCCGAAACAATCTTCAAGTTCTTATATTTTGATTTAAAAGAAGCGATTTGAAGGGTATCTACTTGCGTTTGCCACAGATAGAGCGTTTTTAAAGTCGTCATATCTGCAAGGTTGTCTATGGTTTTAGTCGTGATATTTGTTTTATACAAGTTGATACTTTCCAATTGTTTCAAGGCTTTGAGTTTATCAATATTTTCATCGCTGATGTCATTTTTGGACAATTTTAAAATTCTAACATTTTTAAAATTCGCAATCGTCGCCAAATCTGCATTCTGCACATGGCATTGTTCCAAAGTCAACCAAAGAATATTGTCTTTGATAGCCAACAAAGCTTTTAGTTTTTCAGAAATACCTTTATCATCGCTTTTGTTAGAAGGCAAAACCACGTCAAAAGCATTAGAACCTGCGCTCAATTCACGTATCGTAAAGCCTAAATTTGTCAACGTTTTTATTTGATTCGCAGCAACGGGGGCAAATTGTACGGTTGCCGTTGCAGCCGCTACTTGACCACCTAATTGCAGCAAATTATTGGCAATCGCAAGCATTTTTTCATCGGGTTTTGTTGCCAAAAACAAGGTATCATAATTGGCTTTTGCATTTTGAATCCAATAAGTGAGCATTGTTTTTTCGGCATCAGTCAAAGGCGTTTTACCATCTGTGGGCATAAATTTCTTGTCTTCATGGTCGAGATTGACGCGCACCAACAATTCACTTTTGAGGGCATCACCCGCCACAATCGTTTTGCCATGTTTGCCGCCTTTCACATAACTTTCGATAGAAGAAAAAGACAATTCCCCTTTTAATTTATCTTGATTATGACAATTCATACATTTGGCTTTGATAATCGGATGCACAATGTCGCCAAACAACTGCGCTTCCTCCAATTTAGTGACTTTTGGACGTACCAAACCGCCGTCATTTTTGGATTTAAAAGGCATATATTCCGTCAAATAATCAGCACCATGCGTCAAATTACTGCCTAAATGACCCGTAAAAGCCAAACCAAATGCAATGAAACCCAAAGCCACTTCATACCCATTCCCTTTGAAAACCTTGAAATTTATCCAATTTTTGCTTAAAGCAAACGCCAATCCCGCCACTACCGTTGTCGTGATACCCGCCCATTTATGATAGCTCAATGTGTCCTCATTGTAGTCGCCACCTGTCGCCAACATCAAGCCTAAAATACACGCTGCCACGCCACTCAACGTTCCCAAAAGCAGGATAAACGGTACGGCAATTTTCAATCCTTTTGTCAAAGAAAACCGTTCCGTCATTTCAATAATGATGGCTAAAAGCAAAAAACCAATAGGCAAATGCACCAATAAAGGGTGAAAACGACCGAAAAATAAAGTAATATCCATCTCTTAAAATTTAAAGTCTTTGACAAATTTTGGCATTTATACTGAGGGGGGCATTGTTGAAATACTGAAATTATGAAATGCTGATTTACTGAAATACACTTAATTCTACGTTACTATTGTAGAACCTGTTGTAGGGCTACACCCCGAAAAATGTGTTTCTTGCGATTTGTGCTACCAACGTTTATCTCCTACGGAGCTTTTTGAGCGAGTTCAATCATAAGCATTTGGCGCATTATCGGCTAAAAAAGCATTGATTTCTGCCAAAGTTGGCGGTAAACCTGTCAAGTCAAGGCTCAAACGACGCAACAATAACGACTTTTCGGCTTCGGGCAAAAGGCTGATATTTTCTCTTTCTAAACGACTGATAATGAAGTTATCAATAGGGTTTTTGACCAAATTTTTGGATTTTATTGAGGGGGGTGTTTCCTTTTCTGGTTTTATAAAAGCCCAATGTGGTTTGTATTCCGCCCCGTCTTCAATCCATTTTATAAGTGTCGCTTTTTCTTTTGCAGACAAAGTGAGATGCGATTTTGGAGATGGCATCACATATTCCGGGTCGTCAGAAATGATGCGGTGAAAGACTTCACTTTTATTCAAATTGCCTGGCACAATGGCTTTTTTGCCTTTGTTTTCAGGCAGATCTGCATAAGCTGCATCTTTAATATCTAAGCGCAAACCTGCCTTTAATTTGCCTTTATCAGGGCCATGACAAGAAAAACACCTATCCGACAAAATTGGATAAAAAATGGCATTTTGACAACGTTATCAGCCCTTTTGCACGTCTTTACCTCATTACGGACGGTCATGCTGTTGTTTCTCATAATAACCAAACGTTTCAATTAAAAAAAGGGCATCTTTATCTTATTCCGCCTTTTACATTCAGCCGATATGCCTGTGATGATAATATGGAACAGTATTTTGTTCACTTTTTGGAAGAAACTGGAAACGGTTTGTCTATTTTTAATATCAAGAAAATAGCCTTTGAAATCGAAGCAAATACCCACGATGAGATTCTTTTTGAGCGATTATTAAACATCAATCCACAACGAGGACTCATTCAAGACGACCCAAAAGCGTATGATACCCGCACCACGATGCTCAAATTCGCCGAACTCAATAACAATTTGCAAGCACCTCATTTCATCGAAACACAAGGCATTTTGCAGATTTTATTGTCTCGTTTTATCAAAAATGAAGCGTCTGTTTTGGATGGTAAGAATACACCTGATAGTAAAATCAGCACCATCATCGCCTATATACATGAACATTTAGCCGAACCATTGACAGTCAATGATTTTGCAAAACAAGTCCATTTGAATGTGGATTATTTCTCACGTTTGTTCCAAAGCCAAATTGGTGTGAGACCAATTACTTATATCATGGGGAAAAGAATTGAACGAGCGCAGTTGCTTTTATCAACAACAGACTACTCGTTACAAAACATTGCGGATATGACAGGATTGCCGAATATCTCCTATTTTAGTCGTGTTTTTACGCGTTTGACGAACAAAACACCTGCGGCTTATCGGAAGGAAAATTGGGGTTCATAAAAGATCAAATACTGCAATACTGAATTGGTGACTTGCTGATTTACTGAATTCCGCATTTACACTACTTTTTAAACACAAAATCAGGGTCAATTAACTTGATATTTTGCTTCAAAATCGCCTTATTTTGCTCAAATTGGGCTTTTATGGTCTCAAATACTGAGGGGTACTGATTCATGATTTCAGACTTTACGATGTTGCGCAACATCGGATTTTGACGGAAATCCTCAACAGTTTTGTCCATAATGTCCGTCATACCCAACTGTCTATAAGTAGTTTTGATTTTCTCTATCGCTTTATCTGTCGCTTCGGGGTGTGCTGTTGTGATGGTCCGAATGGCATCGTTGATGTTCGATATTAATTTTCTTTTTTCTTGCACCAATCACCGACCGTGCTGCTGCCTAAGATACCGTATTTATCCGATACACTTTTATACGTATAGCGTCCTGTCTCATAGTCCTGTACTACGTTCCCGTTTTAGGCTTTCACCATAAAATATTCGCTTTGAACCTTTTAACATCTTATCTCCTTTTAGGGGTCAACTAAAACTAGGACAAGACATGTATTCTAATCCTGTTGATGCGGCGGTTAAGGCGATGGTCTGGGATAAAACAGTTAAGAAAAGAGAATTAAGCTTTAGAATAGTATTTTTAGTGTATTATTACACTTATTTTAGTGTAATAATAGTGTATTAACACTGTATTTTAGCACTTAAAATAATGTAAATACAATATACTTTTACACTCAATGTACAGTAAAATTGTAGCATAAACGTCGGTAATGACTCACTTCGTTTTGGGTTTTCAATATGCTCGTTTTCACAAAATTAGCAATACTGCCCTACCCTACTGTTTTTTAGATTTGACAAATTTAGGTGGTTGGTATTTTGTAAAAACTAAAATGGACAATCGTTCCATAACCTCTTTTTAAGACATTTTTCAATGAAATACTGAGGGGTGTCAATTTTCAGTCGAGATAACTGCCTCCATTGAGTTGGCTTAATGTTTCAGCTTGACCACGCAAATTTTTTTGCGCAGTTAGGCAAATTAATGCTCTACGAGACAATTTGCAAACAGCCTAAGGCAAGTTTCTATGTTTTCGACAAAAGAACGCTACAAAGCAAATGAACAAGCAAAAACAGAGTTGTTGAGTTGTACCGTCATTGCAAACTAAAGCAAGAGTGACAACGGTGCGTTAAATCCTAATCAGAATCAAATGCCTTTTGAAAGAATGTTAACCAAATTACCCAAAAACGAAACCATCCTTGAACCAATTCGGCAGGAGCGACAAATACACTAATAATGCACTAATTGAGCAGCATTCACACACTAAAGCCACACTATACATACACTGATATTGCACTAATAATACACTATTCATACATCAACTTTACACTAAAATCACACAGTTTATACATCAATAGATGACTAAAAGATAAGTTCTATCGCATATCATTTTAACTCTATTACGATTTCAAGTTGCTGCCCTTTGAAATCCCGTAGGTATGATTTTACGATAGCCCTGAAATGGTAATAGAGCCAACAACTTTATACTGAGGGGGTGCTTTTACCACTTAAATTTGGAAAAAGTTTCGGGGATTTTGCAAATTCATAATTTCCTAACGCACTTTAAAATAAAAAAATAATGTGTTTTAGGTTTTTGGTGTATGTTTGCACTAATAAAACACCTAAAGTAATGTATTATTACACTAAAAGTAGTGTAATAATAGCGCATTAACACATTGTTTTGACATTAAAAATACACTTTTTTCACAGTAAAAACACAATAATGATTGTATCAGTAATAAATCTAAAAGGTGGGGTAGGGAAGACGACTATTGCCATTAATTTAGCCGTATCCTTTGCTCACAGAGGTAAAAAAGTTTGTATCATTGATACGGATAAGGAACAATTATCCGCCGTTAAATGGTCTGGTCAAAGAGATGACGACAAACCATCTGTTACGGTCATAACCGTCGGAGATAAACTAATAAGAGAAGTTCAAACGCACGAAAAGAATTTTGATGTCATCATTTTGGATGGTTCTCCCCAGTTAGGCGAATTAGCCAATAATACTCTTATTGCTTCGGATTTGGTTATCATACCCGTTGCCAATTCTGTTTTAGAGTTTTGGAGCATGGATAATTTCGCTGAAAGGTTCAAGCAAGCCAAACAGTTAAAAGAAGGCATAGGAGGCACATTAATGGGCGTATGCGTATTCAATCGTTACAATGAAAAGCAAAACCTGAGTAAAGAAATGAAAGAAGCCTTAAAACAATTTCCCGAATTTGAGCCATTAGAAACCACCATTGCAGACCGTATTGCCTACAAAGAAGCCATGATGCAAGGTTTAGGTGTTATTGAATATAAGGACCCAAAAGCCAAAAAGGAAATTGAGAATTTGACCGATGAAGTCGAAAAACACTTTAAAACACACTAATTATACACCTTTTTTAGTGTAGATTTAGTGCATAATTAGTGCATAAAAACTGTAAACTAAGTGTAAACTTTATAATAACAATAAAATAAATATCAAAATGAGTGAGAAAAAAAAATTCGTAAGACAGAGCCTAACGCCAAGTATTGAGGATTTGGAAAAAACAGTCGCACAACTTAATACAAGGGCTGTTGAAGAAACCGTCGTAAAAAATACAATATACTCATATACTATCAAACTCGATGCAGATTTAGAGAAAAGGGTGGATGAAGCCACAAAAAAGCATCGGCAAACTAAAAAAGGTTTCTTCCTTTCTGCTATTGAAGCTCGATTAGAAGAGTTAGGGCATTAAGAAATGGTGAATTTGTCAATTCGTTTAATCATTTCCAAAAAGCGGCTTATGATGACGGCGTTTTTTGTTTGTGGAAATCAAAAGAGATGCGATAAAAATGAATTGCGAGAAGAAAAGAGCCTTATTACAGTCATGTGAATAGGGGAGGGCGCGGAATGAGGGGAGGAACAAAACAAATAGGTATTGAAGCTAAATAGTCATAAAAACAACAATGATACTGCGTTTTGTTGTTGTTTTATTCTTTTTAAGTCTCTTTTAAAGGTTTTATAGCCGTATAATTGTTTGATTTTCAATTTCTTATGCGCTTAAATGCGAGAGAAAAAGAACGAATTGCGAGAATAAAAGAAAACTACTGCGAGAGAAAAAGAATGAATTGCGAGAATAAAAGAACATTATTGCGAGGAAAAAAGAAAACCTCTATTAAAAGCGAGGAAAAAAGAAAGAAATGCGAGAGAAAAAGAACGATTAATCATTGTTGTTAAGTATTTTTGTTCCGAATTCCTCGCTTTTGAGACATTATTCATTACCGTAATCACATTTTGTTCCGAATTCCTCGCTTTTAAATGCTAATACAGATATGGCGAAAGCTCAAAAAAACGACAAAGCAATCGTTCTCATAAAGAAGTCAAACAATCTCGTTGAGTCAAGATACAAGTTTGATATTTGGGAAACAAGGTTTTTCCTTTCGATTTTGGCTCAAATCCGTAAAGATGAAACAGACCTAAGAACATACAGAATCTGGTATAAGGATATTATTAAAACCTTTGGGCTGAATTCTGGTGATGCTTATGCCTCTTTGAGAGAAGCCGCGAAGAGTCTCATTCGCAAGCCTGTGCGTACAAGTTACTATGTTGATGGCGTAAAAAGAGAGCAGGAGGTGAGTTTGATTACTCAGATAGATTACATGGCGGAGGGAAAAGAAAGTTCAGCCAACCATGAGTATATTGATGTGATGGTTCAAGACAATATGAAACCTTTTCTTTTGCAGTTACAGAGAAATTTCACTGCCTACGACCTTAGAAATGTTGTCAAATTGGGGGTATATTCTGTTAGGATGTACGAATTGTTGAAACAATATGAAAGTATTGGTTCGAGGACTTTGTCGATTGAGGAGATGAAAAGAATGTTTGAATTGAATCATGAGTATCAAAAGTATAACGATTTTTATAGGTGGGTTATCAAGCCTTCCGAAGAAGAAATCAATCGGCATACGGATATTTTGATTTACGATATTGAAAGAATGAAAGAAGGTCGGAAAATTACAGCCCTGCGGTTCAAATTTAGAAGGAAAACAGGCGCAGAATTAGGAAAAATACGCGGAAACCCTTTTAAAGATACTTTGCTTGAAAAAACGGAAGAGGCTGATTATGAAGAAGTCACAGACATTACCGCAAGTTCAGTAAAGCCTAAAAAGGGGGAAAAAACACAATCCGTTGTAGCTAAGACACTTGAAGAAAGCGAGAAAGACAGTCAGTTACAAGAAAACCTGATAGTTGAACTTTCTCCAATCGTTGTGACCAAATTTGGGGTGAGTTTAAAAGTGTTTATGACGCTGGTCGAAACTTATACTGAGGGGGATATCAGAATGGCTATGCAAGTGACTGAAAAAGCCGTACAAGCGGGTAAAATTGTCAATATTGGTGGGTTTTTCGTCGAAGCTTTGCGCGGACATTATCAAGATGCCGAAGTACAAAAAAAGAAAATAGCGATGGATAAAGCCGAACAAAAAAAAGCTAAAGCAGAAGAAATAAAAAGATTAGAGCAAGAGACGACCAACAAGATAAAGCAGGAAAATTTGATAATCTTTGAAAGACAGAAAGCTATTTTCGAACGATTAATTGAGGCGGATGATACTTTTTGGCTTGAACTGGAAGAAACGATTAAAGCAGACAATATGATTAAAAACCTGTATGATTTCAATAAAGATGTATTTGAGAATATGCAAACACCGATGATAGCGGGTGCCTTGATGTCTATTGCTGTAAAGTTGCGTAAACAAGCCTTTCGAGTATGAGATCAAATAAATAAAACCTGAAATTAACATGGAAAAAGACAACGAATTAACGCCGTTTGAGGGTAAAGAAATTAGAAAAGTTTGGCAGAATGAACAATGGTTCTTTTCCATTGTCGATATAGTGGGTATTTTGACTGATTCAGAGAAGCCAAGTCAATATTGGCACAACATGAAAAAAAGAGATAATCAACTTTCACCAATCTGTTTAAAGTTGAAATTAATGGGTCAAGATGGTAGAAAACGCCCATCGGATTGCGCCAATACTGAGGGGGTCTTCCGCATTATCCAATCCGTGCCATCGCCCAAAGCGGAACCGTTTAAACTGTGGTTGGCAGCATTAGGCAAACAAGCCATTGATGAAGCGGAAAATCCTGAACTATTGACCAAGCGGCAAGATGAACTTTACAGAGCCAAAGGTTATCCCGAGGATTGGATAAAAGAGCGTATCCAATCCATTACGACTCGGAACGAATTAACGGAAGAATGGAAAAATAGAGGTGTAAAAGAAGGGCAGGAGTACTCGATATTGACTGCAACGATAGCGCAGGGTACATTTGGTTTGAAACCAACCGAACACGCTCAATTGAAAGGTTTAAGCAAAGAGAACTTACGCGACCACATGACACGTTTTGAATTGATTTTAACATCATTGAGCGAAGAAGTGACTCGAAGTCTTACGGTAGATAATGACGCTAAAGGGTTCAATGAAAACTTAGATGCTGCTGTGAAAGGAGGCGAAGTGGGTGGCATCGCACGACAAAACGTTGAACGCGTGACAGGAAAGCCTGTCGTTTCACCTCAAAATTTTTTAGGATTGTCAGGTGGTGATAAGCCAGACGAATTACCATCGGGGGATAAAACCGATTAAAAACCCCCTTTGATAATTGTGTTGCACTAAAATAGGTTGACAGATTATGATGAAAAAATTTTCACTGTTGAAAAGAAAAAGTTATTCAACAATACATTTCGTTTCATCGGTCTTGATAAAAAATTAGGCAAATATTCACGCATTAAGATTTTTTATTTTGCTTGATTTCCTCTAACGCGGCCTTCAGTTCTTTAACTTTTTCAGGATATTGGGTATAAACATCGTGGTCTTCATGCGGGTCTGTTGCCAAATTGTAAAGTTGCCCTGTGGATTGTCCTGCCTTGGGTTCGATTTCTTTTGGTACTGTAAAACCACCAGAGCCAAGTCCTTCAATCAGTTTCCAATCGCCTTTGCGAATCGCATAAAAACCAATAGATGAGCTGTGTACAACAGCGGTTTGATTGGGCACTTGTTTGGCTTTGCCCAAAAGAACAGGCAAAATGCTGTAACTGTCTTCGACTTTGTATTTTGCCTCTTTATTGCCTAAAATATCAGCACAAGTTGCCAGCAAATTGGCTAAAGTAGTGGTCGCATCACTCACCGTTCCCGCTTTGACTTTACCTTTCCAACGGACAATAAACGGTATGCGATGCCCCCCTTCAAAAGCATCGCCTTTCATACCTCGGAAGTCGCCCGCCGCTTTGTGATTAAACTTCTTTACAAAATCTTCACGCCAATAAGGGCCATTATCGCTTGCAAACATGACGATTGTATTGTCAGAAAGCCCCATGCTGTCGAGTGTATGCAAAACCTGTCCGACGGCTGCATCCACTTGTTGGACAAAATCGCCGTACTCGCCTGCTTTCGATTTGCCAGCATATTCCTTTTTAGGCACCCATGGTGTATGCGGTGCAGCAAAAGGGAGATAGAGGAAGAAAGGTTTGTTTTTGGACTGTTTTTTAAGGAAATTCTCTGCTTTATTGGCAAATGTGGGCAATACTTCATAAAAATTAAAAGAAGGCGACATTTTGCCAGCCCGCCAAAAAGGACCCGTATAACCCGATTCTAACTTATTGCCATCCGTGTAAGCCGTTGGCAATTCGGTCAATTTTTGATTTTCTAAATAACAATACGGGGGCATATCCAAAGAAGCGGGGAGGATATAAGAGTAATCAAAACCCACTGTTTTGGGGCCTTGCGTAGGGTTTTGAGTAAAATCTATGTCGTCTGGGCTCATTTCCTCTTTGATGCCATACCCCTCAGTATTGAGCTTGTTTTCAAGCCCTTTGTTGACGACCCAATCCACGCCCAAATGCCATTTGCCAACAACGGCTGTCTCATAACCAGAACTTTTTAATAAAGAAGCCACCGTTGGGCGGTCATTTTCTATTAAAGTGCGGCTGTAACCCCGCAAAACGCCTTTCGGCAAACGGCTGCGCCATGGGTAACGACCCGTTAGTAGCGCATAACGCGTCGGCGTACACACCGAAGAAGGTGAATGAGCATCGGTGAAACGCATACCTTCTGCTGCCAATTTGTCAATATGAGGTGTCGCAATCGCCCCCTCAGTATTATAAGCCGAAACATCACCATAACCCAAGTCATCGGCTAAAATATAGACAATATTAGGTGTATTGCTTTGTTGAGCAGTGGGTTTGAGGGATTGACAAGCCCATGTGAGAACAAGACAGGTTGTACCCAACAAAAATTTAGTTGTATTTTTCATTTTTTATGTGTTAAAAAGTAAGAAGAGACTTGAGAAACTGTATTATGAGTTTCAAAAAAATAAAGTGCATTATATAACAATATAATTTTGGTAAAAGGGGTACAACGTCGTCACGCCGATCTTGCAGGTCCTGCTCGGCAACCATTGACCGTCGGCGTTTACCCATCGAAACGACGGGGTATCTCGGTCGGTATGACGTTGACCGACACAGTTTCCTCCCTTGCCCATGACGCGGCCTCCGCGGCGAGCGATCTCGGTAGCCAGGCCGTGGAGCTCGGCCGCACTGCCGCCGACGCCGGCATCGACGCTGCAACCAGTGTCGTCGCCGCTGCCGGCCACCTCGCCCAGTCGCTGTCGAAGAAAGCGCCGACGCTGCCTTCGCAGCGCACGAGCCGTGCCCCGTGGATCATTGCGATCGTCGTCGCGGCGTTGGTCGCAGGTGCCGTTGCGTTCCGCAGCAAGCGCAAGAGTCGGGCAACCGTCAATCCTGGCGCCCACGAGCGGATGGAGATCGTGCCCAACGCTGACAAGGCGAAGGCCGCCAAGGTCTCCTGATCCCTGTCGTGCCACGACGGATCGGCGTCTCGATAACTGGCGGATGTACCACGGTGCTGACGTACCGGGTTTTCCGCAGCACCCGCACCGTGGCTCCGGCAGACAAGATGGCTGCCCCGCACGTCGAGATGTTCTGGGACACCCACATCCCAC
>JANLQI010000142.1:0-21327 GCA_031367705.1 Saprospiraceae bacterium
AAAACTTGAAATCAATAAAATACTGAGGGGGGTATTTAGTGTTGTGGGGCTACGCCCCGATAAACAAAATGAAGCGAAGCGACAGCTACCAACGTTGATCCCCTAACGGGGCTTTCCAGATGAGCTTTTCTAATAGCCCCGTTAGGGGATTAACGTTGGTAGCTAACAGACGCAACCCATTTCTTACAAATCGGGGCGTAGCCCCAAAACACATTATATTGCGAAATGCTCCTTCAAAAACCCCACATTTACTGAGGGGGTCGCTCCCGCTTGCGTAGCGACATAAGCACCCATCGCACAAGCCGTTTTCAAGCAATCTTTGGCATGTTGTCCGAGCATCTTTTCGGATAAAAAACCTGCGAGAAAGGCATCGCCACTGCCAATGGTGTCTTGAACCTTTATATCAAAGGCTTTTTGGAAATAGAGAATGTTGTTTTCATAGCAATAAGCCCCTTTGCTGCCGTGCGAGATGATGAGGCTGTCAATATTATATTGTTCTTGAACTTCTCTGACTTGTTCTGTGAAGTCCGTTTCATTGCTGTGCCACAGTGCAACGATGTTCAACTCATGTTCATTCATTTTCACAATTTTAGCTTTGTGCAGCAATGGCTCAATGATGTCTTGTGTATAAAAAGGTTCACGTAAGTTGACATCAAAAACGGCGCATTTTGATAAGTCTAAAAGCTCAAACAGCGTTTGTTTAGAGGCTTCATTGCGGCATATCAAACTGCCATAAACCAATGCATCGGCTTCTGAAATGGCTGTTTTAATGTCGTCGGTCAACATGATGTTATCCCATGCCACTGGCTGAACGATTTTGTATGAAGGGCTGCCTTTTGCATCCAATGACACATCTACGACACCCGTTTCTAAGACATTATCCGTTTGCACAAACGCCGTAGAAATCGCCTTTTCTGTTAAAAAAGCCTTCAATTCCAAGCCCAAATCGTCATTTCCGACCCGACTGATGATATTTGCTTCTATACCTAAACCATTGAGATGATAAGCGACATTCATAGGTGCGCCTCCCGCAATTCTACCGCCCAATTCTTCAGGCAATAAATCCCAAAGGACTTCTCCGAAACAGATTATTTTTTTATTGTCCATTCTGATTTGCTTTAAAATTGATGAAATACTGAGGGGGGTAATAATGATGAATGATGAAGTATGAATGATAAATGATGAGCTATTCATCATTCATACTTCATCATTTATCATTATTATTTAGTGTCCAAAAACAACTTGCGCACCTTCCAAAGAAGTCCCTTTCGTTTCAGGCATCATGCGCCACACAAACAGTAGTTGAAAAACCATCATAAAAGCAAAGAAAGAGAAGGTTGCTGCGCCACCAAACGTTTCAGCGATATAGGGAAAAGTGAAAGCGATGACCGCTGCCAAAATCCAATGTGTAAAACTGCCCAAAGCCTGTCCGTGCGCCCGTACTTCGCTTGGAAATATTTCGGAAATAAAAACCCAGATAACAGAACCTTGACCGACGGCATGAGATGCAATGAAAAGGAAAATGAAGTAAGACATACCCTCAAAACTGTTGCGATAAAAAGCAAAAGCGATGAGGCTCAATGAGATAATGTAACCGACTGAACCGATGTACATCAACATTCTGCGTCCAAACTTATCAATCAATGAAATACCGACGAGTGTGGCTACGAGGTTGACCAAACCAATACCTGCAGAAGACAAAAGGGCTGTACTTGCGCCAAAACCTGCCATTTCAAATATGCGGGGCGCATAATAAATAATGGCATTGATGCCTGACATTTGGTTGAAAAAAGCGAACAAAACAGCTAATATGATGGGCGTTTTATAGGCTTTTTGGAAAAGTGTTGCAAAACTGCTGGGTGCGTGTGATTGTACGTTGTTTTGAATATCTTTAATAACTTGTTCTGCCGTTGTAGGGTCAATGATATTAAGCGTTTTACGTGCCGAGTCCACCAACCCTTTTTTCAAAATCAACCAACGTGGACTCTCTGGAATCGCTAAAATCGTTGCCAAAAACAAAACGGAAGGAATGGCTTGAACGCCCAACATCCAACGCCACGCATTGTCTCCAATATTGCCTAATAGATAGTTGGATAGATACGCCATTAAGATACCAAAAACGATATTGAATTGGAACATGGCGACCAACTGACCCCGTTTGGCGGGCGGTGCAATTTCTGAAATGTACATAGGTGCAACGACGGACGAAACGCCAACGCCTAAACCACCGAGAAATCTGAAAATCAAAAAGATAGACCAATCCACCGCATAAGCCGTTCCGATAGCTGAAAGTAAATAGGCAATCGCCACCATATATAAGGTGACTTTTCGACCATACTTTTCAGTTGGAATGCCGCCGATGAGTGAGCCTATGACTGTACCTATTAAGGCAATAGATACTGTGATACCTTGTTCAAAAACATTTAAATGCCACAGTTTTTGTAGCGTTTGTTCGACACCTGAAATAACAGCCGTATCGAAACCGAAGAGGAAACCACCCAATGCCGCCGTGAGCGACCAAAAGAAGATTTTGGAATTTTTATTCATTGTCCCGTTGTTTAGAATTTTTTTTCTTGTTGAATCAAAGGTAGGTGGACAGCGAAGAAAGGCGTTTTAGTATTCGTTCAAAGAGTTCAAAATTTGTTACATGGGTGTAAGTCTTTGATTATGAATACTTTGTGTGGGCATTTATTTTTCTCAATGTAAAAATTGATACATCATTATCAAAATTGTTACACCAACGTCTGAATAATAATTTCATAAAAAGGAGTTTTTATAAAATACCTTTTTGTGAATTCTGTATTTCACAAACAAAAATTGGGAATTGGCGAAAGGAAAAAGGGGGTTTATACTGAGGGGGTGCTTAAACTGCGCAATAACTGAACATGTTCAAGTAACTGGTGTTGTATTTTTAACCTTTATTTGAAAAGCCAATATGTAATAGTTTAACATGATTATCTCACTTAAAACAGAAAACAATGCTATTCAACCGGTTAAAAATATCTCTCCTTTCCATTTTGTTTTTTACAACAATGGTTTCTTTCGCCCAAAATAATAACAACAGGCGTGTATTACTTTTTACAGATACCCAAAGCAACGCTATTGGGTTACAACAAAAACAAATATTAGAATCCGATGAAGCGGGTTGCTTAGACAGGGATATTGTCATTGAGACTTATGTTTTGGACAAAACCGATAAAAAGGTTTTGACAAAATATAATATTTCTGCTGTGCCGTTTACTTTTTTATTCATAGGTAAAGATGGGCATGTGGCTTTGCGTTCTTTCAAAACTGTTCCTAAAACGCAGCTTTTTGCTTTGATAGATGGGATGCCGATGCGGAGAGATGAGATGCGGCGGAAACGGCATTAAGTTTTAGGATACAAAAAACAAAGTATAGTAAACGGAAATTCAATTGGTTTTTTATTTTTTTTTACAAAAAAAAGCAAAAACCAATTGAATTTCCGTTTACTATATCTAATGTGATCCTACTGCGACCAGCTTAAAATTATGAAGCCAAAATACGGTCATTACCTTGTCTTTCAACCATCCATTGCGGATATTCTTTTGTCAAAGCACTGACAACATCTAAACGATTCAATTCATCTGCCGACAATGTGAAAGTTGTAGCGGCAATATTGTCTTCCAATTGAGCGACTGTTTTTGCACCAATGATAACACTCGTTACGCCAGGCTGTTGATTGACCCACGCCAAAGCAATACGTGCCACGCTGATGTCGTGTTGTTTTGCGATTTCTGCCATAACATCAATAATATCGTAGGCTTTTTCCTTGTTGACAGGTGGAAAATCAAAATTATCACGACGACTGCCTCCTGCTTTTGCGATGTCACGTGAGTATTTGCCTGATAAAAAACCGCCCGCCAAAGGACTCCACGGCATAAAACCTATCTTTTCGCTTTTTGACAACGGCAATACTTCGCGCTCTACGTCACGCCCTGCAACGGAGTAGTAACATTGCATGGCATCAAATTTTGCCCAACCGTTTTTTTCAGCGATGCCATTGGCTTTCATCAATACCCAAGCAGGAATATTGCACGCACCGATGTAGCGCACTTTGCCCGATTGCACCATTTCGTTCAAGCCACGCATCGTTTCTTCTATCGGTGTGTAGGCATCGAAACCATGAATATAAAGCAAATCAATGTGGTTCATACCCAAACGTTGAAGACTTTCATCAACAGAACGATGAATATGTAAACGGCTCAAACCAACGTTATTACGACTTGTTGCGTCCATGCGCCCTCTTACTTTTGAAGCGATGATGAGTTCTTGACGGTTCAGTCCAAGTGTTTTTATCGCTTGTCTTAACAACAATTCAGATTCACCATAAGAGTAAACATTGGCGGTGTCTATGAAATTAATACCGTTCTCAACGGCGACTTTAATGAGTTCTGTGGCATCATTTTGACCAACGCTGCCCATATTGCTGTAAAAGCCTTTGCCGCTGAAAGTCATTGTACCGAAGCATAGTTCTGATACGAGAACGCCTGTGTTCCCTAAAAATTTGTAGTTCATCTTTTTGAATTTTTTTTATCTTTTTGATGCTATTTACTATCGTTTTGTATCCCTTGAAATCTCTTCTGTATTGTATTAGTCGCTATGTACCCCCTCCGTATTTTAAGGGTAACATCCAGCTAACATCATCTCAAATCTTGCATCAATTCTTGCAGGTTGGTTTAGGTCTAACAGTTTAATAGTGGCTTCCCCAATTGTTGATAAAGACAAAATTTCTCCTCTTCTTACTTCAAAATGGTCGAACCAATTTTGCGTTCTTGGATTAAATAGAGGAATTAGTTCACCACCTAAGAATAAGATTGTGCTGATATTAGGGCCCTTTTTCCAATTACAGTAAGAACAAGCATAAGCAAGGTTTGAGAGAGCATCTGTTCCACCGTGTTGAACACCAATAATGTGTTCAAGATGGTATTCAAAACCAACCAAATAGTCTAACACACGACAGTATTCGCAGCGATTTCCCGCTCGTCCAATAACAAAACGGCGTGTATTCTTTGACAGATAACTCATTTATGGGGGATATTAAGTTTTTGTATCGCTTTCGCTTTCGCCAATTGAATAATATGGTCAAAGACCATATAGCGTTCCATTTCCTCATTTTCTGCGGCACTCAATCCCGATTTTTTGTTTTTATCAATTAAGAAAGAAACTCTTTCTTGGGCTTTTGGCGAAGCTCTGTAAGTCAGTACTTTTCTGGGTGATAGGCTTGCCAAAAAATAAGCTAATTCATCAAAGATTGATAGATTTTCTGCAACCATTTTTGTTATTTTAACAGTTTAACAATATCTTTATTCTTCTTTTTTTACTAATGCAAAGTTATAAATTTCTATTCAAAGTACCAATCTAATAAAAACGTGAGTGAAATAGAGCTAATAATGGGTTCTACCCATTGCGCCATTCACTCGGCGTTTGGTTCGTCTTTTGTTTAAAAAAAGTTGTGAAATAACTGGGGTTATTGAAACCCGTTTCATAAGCGATTTCTGCGATTGTTTTGTCTGAATTGGTCAATAAAGCCTTTGCTTTTTGCAGCTTAAAATCGGCAATATAGTCACTTACATTTTTATTGGTCAACGCCGATATTTTTCTGAATAATTGAACACGGGACATGCCCAATTCATGGCTCAATTTTTCGACCGACAAAGTACTGTCTGCTAAGTATTTTTCAATTAAGGCTTCAAATTCGATTAAAAACTTGCGTTCGCCCTTCAAAACATGGGTCGGATTGGTGATTTCATTCGTAAAACGGCGGCGCATACGGTCTCTGTTTTCTATCAAACCTTTTATCTTTTCTTCTAATAGATTTTGATTAAAAGGCTTAGACATATATGCATCTGCTCCGACTTTTGCGCCTTCAATTTGACTGTCTATTTGACCTTTTGCGGTCAATAAAATGACGGGAATGTGCGATGTCCGAAAGTCATTTTTCACCTTTTGCGTCAATGTAAAACCGTCCATACCTGGCAACATAACATCGCTGATGATGAGGTCAGGAATGTTTTCGAGGATAGCCGCCCACCCTTTTTCAGCCGTTTCGAGTGCGACAATATTGTATTTTTTGCTTAATTTTTGATTCAAAAAGGCATTTAAATCAATATTGTCTTCAATGAGGACGATTGTATTGTCAAAATACTGTTGAGGTACGAAATCCCGACCCAATCGGGAAGGGGGGGTATTGGCTTCATTCATTTCGGTGTCAACAGTTTCGATGATGTGGTTGAAATGCGGTTGAATTGTTTCAGCCGTTTGTTCAGTTACCCATTCCGGTTGTTGGAAAGGTAAAACAATCTTGAACGTTGTACCATAACCTTTTTCAGATTCTAAACGGATTTCACCCTTATGCAAAACGACAAACTCATGCGACAAAGCCAAACCTAGACCGCTACCCAAAGACATATTTTGGCTGCCTCGATAGAACAAATCGAAGGCGTGTTCGCGTTCCTCTGCGCTCATACCAATGCCGTTGTCGGTGACAATGATTTCGATTTTATCCAAATTTTTTAATAAAGAAATATGAATCAAGCCACCTTGTGGCGTGTATTTGAAGCCATTATTTATGATATTGAAAAACACTTTATCCAATTTTTCTGCATCAAACCAAAACGGTAGTTGGGGAAAAGGACAAATAAATTGTAAATCAATGTTTTGGCTTTTTGCTTTTACATTAAAATCGCTCACGATGTCCTTGATAAAAGCGACTAAATCGGCTTGTTGCGCTTCCAAAGTCATCTTTCCAGCATCAATTTTGCGCAGTTCGAGCAATTGGTCAACCAAACGCAAAAGGCGATTGGCATTTTTGCGAATGAGTTGCAAAGTACTGCGGGTCTCTTTGGCATCGGTATTTTTGCGGTGCAGCAAATCCTCTGTTGGCGTCAATATCAGACTGAGGGGGGTGCGAAATTCATGTGAAATGTAAGAGTAAAAACGCAATTTCTCTTCTGTCGCTTGGCGTGCCTGTTCCGAAACTTCTTCAATTTTGTTCTTTTGTTCTAAAATTGCTTGATTTTGGTCGGCTAATATTTGATTTGACAACTGTTTTTCTCTAAAAAGATACAATAAAATAGACCCTAATAAGATGACGATGGATAATAATATACCGACAAAATAGAGTCTGTCTTTTTGTGATGAATACGTCTTATTGAGTTCGTCTAATTTAACCGTTTGACGTTCCACACTTTCCTGCAAACTGTTGACTTTCTTCATTTGGTTATGCAAAATATGGGCATTGTCTCTATTGATAACAATGGTTTGCAAGTCATTTTGCTTCACATAAGGCTCTTTATTGAGAATTGCCAAGGCTAAACGAATCGCTTCTGCGCCACCTGTGGGATACAATAAAGAGGCATTCAAAACACCTTCTTCAACAGCTTGAATACCTCGACCTGTCCCTGGAATACCATCAACACCAACAAAAAACAAGTCTTTTTCACGTCCTTGTTCTTGAGCAATTTTATAAGCCGTTTCAGCAAGAAGGTCTGTTTGTGCAAAAATGATATTGGCTTCGGGGTGCTTACGCAACATATCGGGCAACTTGTTGCGAATATCTTCCAATCCATTTATATTTTCCATTTCATCTACTACTTTGAGATTAGGTGCTGTGACAACAAAATCTCTAAACCCTCTACTACGTTCAATGGCTGGAGATATGGTCATTTCCATTTTAATCTCTATAATATTGCCTTTTCCATTGAGTTGCGTGGAGATATATTTACCCCCTGTTTTGCCAATTTCGTAGTTATTTGCACCGATATAAGCCGTATATTGCTCTGATTCAGTCTTTCGGTCAATTAAAATAACGGGAATACCTGCTTTATAAACCTCTTCGATAACAGGTGTCAAAGGTTTTGATTCATTGGGCGAAACAATGAGTAAATCAACCTTTTTGTTAACCAATTCTCTGATTTGTTCCACTTGTTTTTCGCTGTTATTGTATGCAACCAACATCTCTAATTTCAACTCAGGATGATAAGCGAGTTCACGTGCCATTTCACTGTTCATCACATCACGCCATGGGTCATCAACACATTGTGAGAAGCCAATTTGAAACTTGGGTTTGACGGCATCTTGCTGACAACTGCTTAGAAAAACCAAGCAAATAAAAATGCAGAATGAAAAAGGTTTAAACATTCAAGTTGTTTTTTGATGCTAATAATGCTGCAAAGTAACTATAAATCACATAGTCGAAGTCCTGTCCTTTGCCAAAAAGCAATAATTTATTACAGAACAAAACACCTTTTCACCCCCACAGTATTTGACTGTAAAATTGCCTTGCATGGATATTTAAAATTTCAATTGTAACAACACTTATAAATAGCTCGTTTCAAAATGGGAAATAAATTCTTATCATTTGTTTTTTTTTTAAAAAAAACTATATGTTTTACCTTTATTTGTGTGGAATTTCAGACTTCTCATCATCTCCTTTTTCGTCCGTTGTACTCATAAACTTTTAAAAACTAATTTAAATGCAATCCTACATGAAGCACTTTACGGTTCTCTTACTCACTTTTTTTTCACTCGTTTCACTTAAAGCCCAAGAACAAGGAACGGGGATGATTTTCGACCCACCGACACTGAGGGGTATCCCATACAAAGCGAAATTGACTGCAAGCAGTTATGGAAAAATGCCTGCTTCGGCTTCCTTAGAAAAATATTGCCCAACGGCGGGCAATCAAGGACAATACAGTACCTGCGTCGCATTTGCCGTCGGCTATCATTTGCGGACTATTTTGTATGCTAAATCGGAAAGTGAACCTGATGCCAACGGCAAAGTGAGTCAAGCAAACCCTAATGCTAAAATCTTTTCGCCCACATATATATATGAGCTAATAAAAGACAAAGGCGATAAAAACTGTCAAGGCGGCGCCAATCCTGTCAATGCTTTTGAATTACTGAAAACATCGGGCGTCTCAACCCTTGCAAAGCAACCATATAGCTGCGGTTCTTCTGTTAGTTCTGATGCGAAGCGCGAAGGTTTGGATTTCCGTATCGCCGATTTTCAAATTCTATATTATCCAGACGAAGAAGATGACGATATCAAGGTACTATCCGTCAAAAAAGCCATTTCTGAAGGTTATCCATGTATGTTGGGTTTCATCGTTGCTAAGAGTTTTTATAACTCAAAAGGTGATGTTTGGCGAGAAGAAAAATCTGATAATGGACCGACAGGTCAACACGGACGACATGCTATGTGTGTCGTTGGCTATGACAACAATAAATATGGCGGCTCTTTTAGGGTCTTAAACTCATGGGGAACAACGTGGCGTGACAATGGTTATGTGTGGATTCCCTACAAGGATTTTGCAAAATATTCTCTTTTAGCCATTCAAGCATACCCACCGCCCAAAGCGACCCCCTCAGTAATTACGCCTAAGCCGAACAATAATAAGCCCGAGCCTGTGAAACCAGAGCCAATTAAGCCTGTTTTGAAGGTAAGCCTATCCGGGGAAGTGGCTTTTGTACAAAACACAGGTGAAAAAATGTCTGCAAATAGAGTTTTGACCCGAAACCTCATTGTTGCAGACGATGATGATAAGAAAGCGTACAAAGAAGACCTCGTGGCGTATCGCATGGACAATGCTTATGCAAGCGGTACAAAGTTCCGTTTTTTCATTACAACCAATTCAGAATCATACATTTACGCTTTTGCAACTGACTTAACAGGACAAGTCAATAAAATCATGCCTTTTGATGACAATATGTCGCCACGTATCGGTTCAAACAGTCAAGTCGCATTCCCTTCTGAAAAGAAAGTGGTCAAAATGGACAACAATCCAGGCACTGACTATATGCTCATTTTGTATTCGCAGGAGCCTTTGAATGCAGCCAAAATGCTTGAAAAGATGAATGCAGCCAAAGGTGGTTTATCTCAAAAAATCAAAGCCGCTTTGGGCGATAAATTGATTTTACCTTCAAATGTGACGTATAGCACAAAAGACATTGGTTTTGAAGTAACGAAGAGCCAACATGTTGGAACAGTTGTGCCTTTGATGGTGGAGTTGAGCCATAAATAGTTGTGGTATTCTTGAAATATACCCCTCAGTATTCTGACCACAAAGTTTTTTGAATTAATTTAACACATAGTATCATAGAACACATAGCTTTAACTAATTGATTTTCAATTCTTTCTATGTGCACTATATGGCTATGTGTTAAATTAAATCAAAATGTTATTTGTTAGAATACTCAGTATCAATCACATTTATTTAAATCAAACCTGATATGACAATCAATCGGTTTTCTTTCCTATTATTCATTTTTTGTACGTTTTTTCAAGCAAAAACGGCTCTTTTTGCACAAGAACTTATCATTCCGCAGACACATGCAGACCGTATATTTTCTATTGCTCATTCTGCCGATGAAAAATATGTGGCAACATCATCAGCCGGTGTCGTAAAGGTTTGGGATGCCAAAAGTGGCAAAGAACTGAAAACCTTTGAGGCTTTTAAACAAAACAACAGGGTACTTGTCACGCTCCCAAATAGAAAAGGTATTGGTGAAATGACAGCAGATGGACTGTTTAATATTATTGAAATAACGTCTTTCAAAGAAACCAATTTTACCCTCGTTGGCGCTGCCTTTTTCAAATGCCAATCTATGGTAGCGACCAAAGACGGACGTTTTGTATATGCAAGTGGTCGGAATTGGGATGTTAGCACTAAAACAGATTTTGGCGTTATTGTAAAAATTGATTTGAATACAAAACACGTTACCGAACTATATAAACAAGAACTGAAAGGCGATAACACTAAAGTTCCCACTTCGTTCAATAATCTTAAACTTTCACCTGACAATAAATATTTGTTTGCTTCTTTCCTTTGCGGCAAATCTGTCGCGATTGATGATTCCTATATATTTGATACCCAAACCGCTAAAGTTGTAAAACAATGGAAATCCAATACCGATACCTACTATTTTTTAGGCAATAATCAAATTTTGCACACCGATTTACGACAAAACGTAGCAGGTAAACCCCTCATTGTCACTTTTGAATTGCTGCAAATACCCTCATTGGTTATCCAAAAATCGTTTGAACTACCCTATTATACAGCAAGTCCTATAGGAAATATTACTTATCATTTCGATGCTGCAACCAACCTTTTTTCCTTCATTTCAGGAAACGAATTGGTGCAATTGGATATAACTACAGAGAAAATCGTTAAAAAATATACGGTAGTTTCGCCCGTTACGGACAAAAAATGGTCAACCATCAGCGCGACAGATGTGATGTCTCAAAGTGGTAAAATGATTATTGGTTATGGTAAAGATTTGGCGTTGGCAAATGTGGATATTATTGATTTAAAGACTTATGAAAAAGCAAAACAACTGGGCGAAAATGCCGCTTTTAGAGCCGTAACTATTCGCAGTCACCCTACCAAAAACACCTTATCCATAACAGATAATGGTTCACAGATACGTTTTTTAGAGCTTATTCAAGGCGATGTAAAGATAAAAAATCAAAATTTTGGCAGTCAAACTTCCGTCAATTGGTCGCCCGATGGCAAGAAAGCGGCTTTTTTTGATGGCTTGAACAAAACGCTGGGCGTATTTGATGCCGACAATCTTTCTGCTGCCCCTCGCACCGTCCCATGGAATGAAAATACAGATAGTAAAAACCTTATATGGTCAGCCGATAGTAAGTCGTTTGCTGTTGGTACAGGTACTCAAATAAGCATTTTTAATACAGCTAATTTGACAATAACCCAACGTTTTACGGGCAATGAGAAGTTTGCAAGCCCCAGTGATGAACAGCACTTGAATTTTTCAAAAAATGGCAAATACCTGATTGCCTCTATCCAACGCCCCATTCCCGATGTCCCAAGTTCTCCTCGAACTTTTATTGTATGTTATGATATCATGAGTGGTCAAAAGGTTTGGGAAGCAAGAGCGACTTCAACATATACTCAATTAACATTTATCAACAACGATAAAACGATTGTTCTTATACACGGTCATACAGGAAATTTCTTATATCTGGATGCTTCTACGGGTCAGGAGGTAGGAAAACTCGTCGCGAATACATACAACGGCAACACCCGTTCTGGCACTATTTCTTCAGATGGTACTAAAGGCGCTTATGCTATTGGGAACAATATTTTTGTCTATGATTTGGTAACAAAAACTAAAATATCAGACATGAGCCACATGTATTTTCACCCCAAAAATTTATGTTTTTTTAAAAACAACAACTTTATTGCGGCGCTTTATGAAGACAATTCTATTCACATTTATAATATTGCTCAGAAAAAAGTAGTCGCTCGTTTAGTCACTTTTCAAAATGGAAAAGATTGGGTGGTGACAACTCGGGATGGTCGTTTTGATGCCACACAAGGCGCATTGGAGAAGATGTATTATGTCAAAAATGATGAAATAATCCCTTTAAATGCGCTTTTTGAGAAGTTTTATACACCAAAATTGTTGAGTAGAATTTTAGAAGAAGATAAATTTGAGCCGACACCCGTAGACATTAATACTTTGAAAACGGCACCTACCATAAAAATGTCAATTGACAACCAACAACGAAATTTGATTGTTGAAGACGATATTCCAAGCTATAATTCTGATAAAGAGCAAATAACCTTAAAAATACAAGCCGATTGCCCTTCCGATGTTGTGACGGAAATACGCCTTTTTCAAAATGGAAAATTGGTACAAACGACCCGAAATTTGGTTGTCGCTGATGACAATACTGAGGGGGTCAAATCATTGTCCAAAACGTTCACAGTTGTTCTGAACGAAGGTGCAAACAACTTCAAAGCATTGGCATTCAACAGTCAACGAACGGAAAGTTCTCCCGCTGAAATGATAGTCATGTATAAAACTGCAAAAGTCTCCCCTCCAGGGGTTGGGGGTACTGAGGGGGGTATCCAACTGCATTTATTGGTCATTGGCATCAATAAATACAAAAATCCAAAGTATAATTTGAATTACGCCACGGCTGATGCCACAAGTTTTAAAGAAGCTATTGAAAAAGGTGGCACAACCATTTTCAGTAAAACGAATGTGGTGTTTATTGGCGATGATAAAGCGACAAAAGAAGGCATTATGACTGCTTTGGATAAGATAAAAACAACGGCAACAGCCAAAGATGTGTTCATTTTTTACTATGCGGGACATGGTGTTTTGAACGAAAAAAAGGAGTTCTTTTTAGTGCCATATGATGTCACCCAACTCTATGGCGCAGATGGCGCACTGACTCAAAAAGGATTGAGTGCCAATCAGTTGCAACAATATTCAAAAGATATAAAGGCTCAAAAACAGTTGTTCATCCTCGATGCTTGTCAATCGGCAGGTGCTTTGAATCAAGTGGTTGCGGCGCGTGGTGCAGCCGAAGAAAAAGCGATTGCACAACTAGCTCGGGCAACAGGTACACATTGGCTGACGGCTTCGGGCAGTGAGCAATTTGCTTCAGAATTTACGCAATTAGGTCATGGTACATTCACGTATGTTTTGTTAGAAGCCTTGTCTGGAAAAGCGGATACAGGCGATAAAAAAATCACCGTCAAAGAACTCGATGCCTACCTGCAAGAGAAAGTGCCCGAAGTAACGGCGAAGTACAGAGGCACCCCTCAGTATCCTGCGAGTTATGGCTATGGCAATGATTTTCCGATTGGGGTAGTGAAACAATAACTTTATGAAAGAGTAAAATAGTGAATAGCTATCAGTCCTTCCTTAAATCTATTCTTCTTCATTTTTATCAAATCAAAGCTCTATGAAAAAAAGATGTCATTACATCGTTTTAATACTCCTTTTTATCACAGTAAAATCATGGGCGCAAGCGCCTGAATTATGTGTGCCATCCACCCACCAAGCCTATGAATTTGCTTTTACCAATGATGATAAAATGATGTTTTCATTGGCTAAAAACGAATTGAAAATATGGCTTACTGAGGGGACCTTCCTTATAAAAACAATACCTATTCCGGGTACTGATGAAATGGAAAAAATAGATTTATTTGTTACGCCTGACAATAAAAAACTGATTCTTAATCTGAATGGCGCTATTCAGAAATTGAATTTACAGACATTGACGATGGATAAAACGGTATTTAAAATTGCCCCTCCTAAATTCACTGGATGGAGTAAAAATGGTAAGTCCATGTACTATGTCGTGGTTGATGAGAATACAGATGAATCTAATATTTTTAAGATAAATGTAGAAACAGGCGTAATTGTCAAGGTTTTTCATTTAAACAAAGAAAATACAGAACATTTGGGCGGTGATGTATCCATTAGCAGCGATGAATCTATCTTGGTTTCAGGAAGTGATAGAGGAGGCATTTTATTAGATTTAAAAACCAGTAAAATATTGCGTGTTTTTGACAGCTCAAAAAGGGTGCTTTTTATTAATGCTGCAGGTAATTTGATTGTGAGCAACCTCACTTCAAAAGGTGATGATGAAGTTGATAAATTGGAGGAAATTGAACCTCGTACAATGAAAGTTGTGCGGTCAACAAATATAGTTTTAAAGAAAAGTGATATTCCTGAATATGATGCGACAATTTCGATTTCTCACAACAATCATGATAGGGTGATGTATGAATACAATCACCGTTTTTATATCATCAATTTAACAAATTCAACTCAAAGTAAAAGACAGCAAGTCCAATTTGAAAATGATGGTTTTAAGCTGCACCAAGCACTGATAGGTGCTGATATGGTAGAAGATACACGGAGTTTTTCAAGTTTTCAATCAGGTGAAGCCTTCTTATCGGCAGGTGGAAAATTTGCATTTTGGTCTGATTTTATGACTGCTTTTAAGATTGATAATGTAAAAAAAACGTATCAATTTGGCATTTTACCCTATCAACCTTTTATGTTGAGTGATTTAAGTCGAGGCGACGAATTAACCGTTTTGGCAGGCGACCGGATTACCAATTTTGGTCCCAGAGATGTGACTTTCAAGCAATTGCCAAAGAGTAAAAGAGCTAATTTTACGTCGAGTTATCGCTATTTAGCGAGTCAAAAAAGGCTTTTTATGAATGCAGAAAAGTTCTTTGATGAAGATGAACTTTATATCCCTTATGTCTATGATTTGAAAAATGATACCAGTCAATTTAAGCAACTGGATATACCCGATAAAGAGTCGTATGCCGTGTATGCGATGCGAGAATATGACTCTTTAAATATGATGGTGATGATTGGTAATGATCGATTTTTCACAATGGACACTCGTACACTCAAAATCAAAAATGAGGTACTTTTTAAAAATGATTACTTTTTCACGAAAAGTAATTTATTTTATTTAAGGCAATCAAACGATAATCATGCTTGTATTTTATCAAATGATAAAACCAAATTGATTATTTCTTTAGGTAAAGAAGATGAAACAAATGTGGTTGCCTGTTACAGTCTGGTGAATAAAACCCTTGTTTGGAAATATGAATCGAGCAACTTGCTCTCAAATCCTGTTTATACTGAGGGGGGTAAAAGAGTGCGGTTTTTTAATGATAAAAATGCCTGTATCACGCTTGATGCACAAACGGGTAAATTGTTGTCATCCACGGCACTGATTCCCAATGCTTCGGAATCAAGTTTTTTCTCACCAACTCAAAAATATGTTTTGAATGTGGTGGACGATAAATCATCTAATTTGAGTGATATTTTGAACTACGAAGTGTATGATGTGGCGACTAAAAAATTGGTTATTTCATTGCCGCCGCAACGTGTTCCTTATATCGGGGCTATTTTTATGTCGAATGATAAATATTTACTGACCCAAGACGAAGACATGAAATTGTGGAACTTAGCGACGGGAAAATTGGCTGCTCACATCATTACTTTTCACAATAGTAAAGACTGGATTTTGCTCACGCCCGATGGTCGTTTTGATGGTTCAAAAGACGGTTTGAAGCAATTATATTATTTAAAAGGGCAGGAAATCATACCGCTTGAACAATTGTATGAAGGTTTTTATACCCCCGGATTGATGAAGAAAGTGTTGGATGGAGAAGGCTCAGATGGTGGGCAAGATATTAACAAACTCAAATCGCCCCCCTCAGTAAAAATCAGCATTCCTGTGACGTTACGAAACCTGATTGTTGAAGATGACATCCCCGCGGCAAGACGTTTTAAAATGACGACGGATAAAATTTCCTTGACCGTAGAAGCGACTTGCCCCGATGATGGCGTGTCTGAAATTCGCCTTTTTCACAATGGTAAAATAGTGGGCAGTGGAACACGTAATTTGGTCGTTGAAGATGATAAAATTGAAAAAACAAAAACTCAAACCTTTGACATCCCATTAGTTGAAGGCGATAATACATTCAAAGCCGTCGCTTTAAATACGCAAAGAACAGAATCAAAACCCGACGAAATTATTGTCACTTTTAAAGGGGAAAAAGGGACGAATACTGAGGGGGCCATTCAATTACATGTTATCGTTGTGGGCATCAATAAATACAAAAATCCGAAGTATAGTTTGAACTATGCCACAGCCGATGCCACAAGTTTTAAAGAGGGCATTGAAAAAAGCAGTTCGAGTATTTTTAGTAAAGTTAATATGGCTTTTATCAATGATGAAAATGCGACCAAAGCGAATATCGTGGCTGCCTTGGAAAAAGTAAAAACGAATTCTTCATCGAAAGATGTGTTCATTTTTTACTACGCTGGTCACGGTGTGATGAATGATAAAAAGAGTTTTTATTTAGTGCCTCACGATGTTACGCAAATCTATGGCAATGACGATGCTTTAGCTCAAAAAGGATTGAGTGCCAATCAGTTACAATTATTTTCAAAAGATATAAAAGCTCAAAAACAGCTATTTATTTTGGATGCTTGTCAATCCGCTGCTGCTTTAGATCAGGTCGTGGCGGGTCGTGGTGCAGCCGAAGAAAAAGCCATAGCACAACTCGCTCGTGCTACGGGTACATATTGGCTGACGGCTTCGGGAAGTGAACAATTTGCGTCTGAATTTACACAATTGGGTCATGGCGCATTTACTTATGTTTTATTGGAAGCCATAAGTGGCAAAGCAGATACAGGCGACAAAAAAATTACGGTCAAAGAGATTGATAGTTATCTCCAAGAGAAAGTACCAGAAGTGACAGCGAAGTACAAAGGCACCCCTCAGTATCCAGCGAGTTATGGCTATGGCAATGATTTTCCGATTGGGGTTGTGAAAAATTAGTATCATTCATAAACTTTTGATTATCAACAGACAGTCATTTATTACTCATCAAGTAAATCGCAAAAATATAAGAGTTGTGAATAATTAAATTCACAACTCTTTGTTTTTCAACTAAGTACCGAAGAGGAGACTCGAACTCCCAAGCCTTGCGGCACACGCTTCTGAGACGTGCACGTTTACCAATTTCGCCACTTCGGCAGACCCCTTTAAAGGCAAATATGGGGCAAAAGTAAAAATTTTGATTGGATTTTTTTTAGATTTTGCCCTTACTTTAACGAAAATACTGAGGGGGTAACTTAGCATCTTTTGCAAGATGTGAAGTCGGCGAATACTCATATAAATACGCCAACAACCGATTCAAATCTGCTTTAAAATCCAAATCATTGTCAGGGTGCATTTTCAGCAGCAATTGAATTAATTTTGCTGTGCGCGTCACCACATATTTTGAAAAAGTCTGTGCACGCGGTTTTTTCTCATTCAGCATCGTCCAAAAACGCTCAAAAGCGGTGTTGAGTAGCAAAATTGTTAATTCAATTTCGCCATGTTTGTCCTTTGTTATTTTCACATGCTCTGTTATCATGGCATTTAGAGAACGCATTTGCATCATCAAATCGCCAGGCGTATCCCAAGGAACTTGATTTTTAGTCACATATTTATCAATGCTCTGTTTGATGTCATTGACTCGTTTATTTAAATCACTTTTGTCTTCAAAAAACTCATAAGCCAATTTTTCAACCAACAAAGGGTCTTTACGAAATAGTTTCAGAAGCAATTTATCTTTTTGAACTTCTGTCAACATACGCAGAACTTCAAAACGTGGGTCGGGTGTTGCAGATGCTTTTTTTGCCATAAGTTTTAACTGTTTTCATAATAATTCAAATCCTTTCCAAAAGTCTCTTTCAACTGCCAAATAGCCACAAAAGCCAAGGCAAAACACACTAAACCGACCCAAGTTGCCCCTGCAATCGCTCCACCTTCCGCTTCAAAACTCTTATATGCTAAAGTGATAATGATGACCGAACCACGAACAAAATTAGGCACAGTCGTCGTTACAGTCGCCCGAAGATTTGTTCCAAACTGTTCGCTCGCTATCGTCACAAACAAACCCCAATAGCCTGAAGTCGTTCCTAACAGAAAGCATACTACGTAAAATGCCGTTACACTCAAGCCATCCATATACATCATCGCAGTGCTCAAAGCCATACAAGCAACTAAAAAGCCTGCAACAACTCGTCGGCGATTCGCAAATACTTGACTCAACCAACCACACACTAAATCGCCAAAAGACAAACCGATATAGGCATACATGACAGCATCTGCCACGCTTACTTTACCTAAAACGCCTGTTGATTCCGCAATTTTAGGTGAAAATTTAATGAGAATGCCCAAAGTGTACCAAATCGGCACGCCCAATAAAATGCACCAAACGTATTTAACAAAACGTTCTTTTTGAGTAAAAAGCGATAAAAAATTGCCTTTTGAGACCCCCTCAGAATTTTTTAAGTTTTCAAACATGCCCGATTCAAATGTTTGAAATCGCAGGAATAACAGCATCAAACCCAAGCCACCGCCGACAAAATAGGACGTTTGCCAACTGAAATTTTTACTAATCGTTGCCGAAGCAACAGCACCTAATGCACCCATCGAAACGATGACAATTGTGCCATAACCCCGATTCTCTTTTGTCATCAACTCGGCTACTAAGGTAATCGCCGCGCCTAATTCACCCGCCAAACCGAAACCCGCAATGAACCGCAAAATCGAGTAAGTCGTCGTATCTGTCACAAAACCATTCGCAAAATTGGCAAGGGAATAAATGAGAATTGAGCCAAAAAGTATGGATTTGCGCCCCAATTTGTCGCCCATAATGCCCCAAACCAAGCCGCCAATGAGCATGCCTCCCATTTGGTAATTGAATAAAACAAAATCGTAAAAGTAATTGACTTGATCAGGTGAGAGGTTCAACCCAGCAGGGCCCAAACTTTGCTTGCCAATGACATTAAATAATTGTAGGTCAAAAATGTCAACGAAATAGCCCAATGCAGCTACCACGACTGTAAACCAGACTTGTTTTTTGTTATTTTGATTTTCCATTTTTTCGTTATGTTTTTAGAATCGCTAAAGTATAGATAGTTTTTGGTTTCTAAAAACAAAAAAGCGAGTAGCCACATTCGGCTCTCGCTTTTTTACAACAACACATGTAAAAGAATTACATCCAACCCATCATTTGAACGAAAAATGTACAAACGAAAGGTAATGCTATCCAAAAAATCTGTGGCATGAACACTAATAAAGCGATAATAGCCACAAGTGAGATAGCGAAATAAACCGCATGTTTGCTGCTGAAATTGGTCATTTTAAACTCTTCCATAATTTTCTTATTTTATTTTGGTGCAAAATTAATAAGCTATTTGGACTAAACAAGGCTTATGTTCATTATTTATGCACTTTATATGCGCAAATAAAAATAATTGTAAAAAAATCAATTCCTAAAATTCATAAATCTGTGATTCATTTCCTCATTGCCGTTGATACGGGCGGCACATTTACCGACTGCATAGCCCTTGACCAAGAAGGCAACACACACACCTGTAAAGTATTGAGCAACAGTACATTACGCGGCTCTATTACAGAATGGATTGACGAACGGACATTTTTTGTTCAAAATTCATGGCTCGCAAAACGCGATATTTTCAAGCAATATCGCTTTCGTTTACTCAATCCCCCCCTCAGTATAGAAGCTGAATTTTACGTAATAAATTATGATGTAGCTCGAAAAATTATCACACTTGACAAACCATTGCCAACTGAATTTTTTGGAAAAAAAATAAGTTTTGAAATCACGGCAGATGAAGAAGCCCCCATTTTAGCGGCTCGTTTGATAACACAAACAGCACTCGATGAAGCATTTCCAAACCTTACTTTACGTCTCGGAACGACGCGTGGAACAAATGCTTTATTGGAAGAAAAAGGCGCAAAAACGGCTTTTTTGACGACAGAAGGTTTTGCCGATATTTTAACTATTGGTACGCAACAACGTCCTGACTTGTTTGCCTTAAATATCGTCAAACCCAATCCGCTTTATACTGAGGGGGTCGAAATTTCAGAAAGATTAGATGCAAAAGGCAATGTTCTAAAACCTTTGAATATCAATGATTTAGATAAAGTTATTGACCATTTAAAAAAGCTAAAAATTGAGTCTATTGCGGTGGCTTTTATGCACAGTTATCGAAATCCCACACATGAACAAGTTTTGAAAAAAGCCTTAGAAAACGACTTCGTTTATGTGTCTATTTCTTCTGAATTGTCGCAACAAATCAAATTTGTTCCACGCGCCCAAACAACGGTTGTCAATGCCTACCTCGCCCCTATTTTGCATGATTATTTGAAAAAAATCATACAAAAACTACCTTCCGATGCCTTACGCGTGATGACGAGCGCAGGCAGCCTCGTTCATGCCGATTTTTTCAAACCCAAAGACAGTTTGCTGAGTGGCCCCGCAGGTGGCGTTGTGGGTGCGGCTGTAATTGGTCAACAAAGCGGTTTTGAGCGATTGATCACCTTCGATATGGGCGGCACAAGTACAGATGTAGCTCGTTATGAGAGTGATTTTGATTATCGTTTTGAAATGACAATTCGCAACGCTACGGTTTTTTCGCCTACGCTCAATATTGAAACAGTAGCGGCTGGCGGCGGCTCGGTCTGTTATTTTGATGGTATAAAGTTGTGTGTAGGCCCTGAAAGTGCAGGTGCGTCACCTGGCCCCGCTTGTTATGGTGCGGGTGGGCCTTTGACGATTACTGATGTCAATTTATTGCTGGGTCGGCTCGATTCGGCTCAGTTTGGCATTCCTGTTTTTCCAGAAGCAGCAAAAGCACAACTCATTGATTTACAGTTTTTTATTCAAGAAAAAACAGGTAAGAAAATTTTGGAGGAGGAAATACTTTCAGGTTTTCTCACAATCGCCAATGAACGGATGGCTGATGCAATTCGCAAAATATCGGTGTCCAAAGGTTATGCACCCCCTCAGTATGCGCTGCTTGTTTTTGGTGGTGCAGGTGGTTTACACGCTTGTAGCATGGCAAAATTGCTGGGTATGATAACGATTATTGTTCCTAAATATGCAGGGCTTTTGTCTGCCTTTGGCATTCTAAATGCGCCCATTGAAC
>JANLQI010000143.1:0-31908 GCA_031367705.1 Saprospiraceae bacterium
TGTTCGGTCTTTTAGTATTGGGTGGTATTTACTATTTTTTTAGAAAAAAACGGCGAAAAACTGTCTAAGTAACCTGTAAAAAAAAGCCCTTTTTGTCATTCTGAACGCAGTGAAAGAATCTGTTTTTACAGTTTATTCAGGTTCTTTCACTGCGTTCAGAATGACAAAAAGGGCTTTTTTTTACAGGTTACTTAGACAGTTTTTCGCCGTTTTTTTCTAAAAAAATAGTAAATACCACCCAATACTAAAAGACCGAACAACCATTTTAAACCCATCGCCACAAAAGGATTGAGCCGAAACGACTTTTCCTCTGTGATGGTGATGAATTGATTGACTTTTTGGTTTTTCAAAACCTGAGTGTTGCCGCCTGTCCAATGAATGATGATTTCATCTATTTGGGTCGCATTACCTACGCCAAAATGGGCATAAGTAGCATTTTGAGATAAATGACTCGAACCACCGCCATCAATTTCACGAATTTGGTGTTTGCCGGCCACCACAATTTCAACCCTTGAACCCAAGCCATGTGACTCGGCATCCAAGCCTTTGAGGTTTATTTTTATCCAATTGCCTTGTGCCGAATCATTGCGGAATAAGCGGGTTGTTGAATTGACAGGATAGTTCAAAACAGGTTTTTGGTTGACGACCATAATGTCTAAATCGCCATCATTATCAAAATCAAAAACCACGGAGCCGCGCCCAATGCCGTAGTCATTCACGCCTTTTTGCCTGCCTTCTTCTATAAATTTACCGCCGACGTTTTCAAAATAATAATTACCCATGGGCTGACAATTGGGATTTAAATCACCGTTGGTAACGTACAAATCTAAGTCGCCATCGTGGTCAAAATCGGCAAAATTGGCACCCCAACTGATGGTGATAAGATTGACCCCAAATTCTTTGGACATCTCTTTAAAGGGCTTACCCGCACCTTGATTGACCATAAATTTGTTGAATCGAATATTGGTGATAAAATAATCCATCCAGCCGTCATTATTATAATCGCCTACGGCAGAAGTCATGGAATTGATTTTCAAATCCATGCCCCGTTTTTCACCAACTTCTTTGAAAGAATGCCATGGATAATTGTTTTCGTAGAGTAAATCAGGCGTGCGTTTGTAGCCAAAATCGTGGTTGACGAATAGGTCTTGGTTGCCATCGTTGTTATAATCGGTGAATACACCGCCAAATCCAAAGCCTTTGTGGTCTAAACCGTACTCTTTATAGACATTTTTGAAAGATTTACCTTTTTCATTCAATAGCAGATACCCCTCAGTAATTTGGTTGGCACTGACTATCATCGCATCGTTTATGGTACTCAAATCGCCTGGATATTCCGTAAAATAATTGCCTACAAAAAGGTCGGGATAACCATCTGCGTTGAAATCGCCAAAACAGGCACCCGTGCTGAATGAGTTGAGTTTGTCTAAATGAAATTCAGCCGTTGCATCTCTAAAAGTATTATTGCCATTGTTGATGTACAGCAAATTGGGTGCTCTCGGAATCAACTTTTTTGCCCCTTTTGAGGTGATGGTCGTTATGTATAAATCCACGAAACCATCTCGATTGACATCAGCTGCGACTGCGCCTTGTGTGATGAAGTTTTTTGAACCCGTTAACCCTGATTGTTCATAAATATTGGTAAACGTGCCGTTTTTATTGTTGAGGTAAAGGATGTCGTCCTTTGTTCCGCCAGGCAGAAAAATATCGTCGTAACCATCGTTATTGATGTCCAAAATGCAAATGCCCCCGCCGAGAAAGCCTTCATACACGCCAAATTGGTGTTTGATGCCCGCTTGGTCGGTTACGTCCTTGAAGGCAGTTGGTGTTAGAGATGGGGTTTGGGCATTCGTATAAATTATTAGGAAACTTAACGGCAATAAAGCCACAGATTTACGAAATCTTAAAGATTTCGTAAATCTATACCCCCTCAGTATTGTGAATAGGTATCGGATACTTTGAAAGTATCCGATACCCGCGTATTTATTTTTTCTCATTTTTCCAGTTTAAATGATTGATGTTTTCGCCTATTTCTTTTCCTTTTTCTAAGCCTGCATTATTATCCACGTGCGTATGAATGCCGCCATAAAAACGGGAATCAGCCGTTTCGTTAGCCACTTCCCAGAAAGAATTATAATGTCTGGGTTTGAAATCGGTATTTCTTAATCCATCTCTTTTTCGACCCTTGTGGGTGTCGTCGGTAAAAGCGAAGGTGTTCCCATACAACTCGGTCAGTACGGTTGCTGTTGCGGCAGCTTGAATGGCATGACCTGAAGGAAAGGCTGGAAAAGGCGGGTCGGGCCAAAAGGATTCCCACATCGGGTCAATGTGTTCGGTCACATACGTATTGGGTCTTTCCGTAAAAAACTGGTATTTCCATTTCCAACAATTGATGAAAGCGTCGGCAACGCCTATGCCCACTTTTGCATAAGTTTCAGCGCATTGAATGAGGCTTGGATTAACTTTTTTAATCGCCAATGTTGCCAAATAATAGGAATGACCAGGTGGTGTTACCGTTTCGTCGGGGTCATCACCCCACCAAACAGCCGCTTCTTTTTGGCTTTGCGTCAAGGCTTTCTCTTGTTCGTAAACGGCTAAAAACTCCTTGTAATAAGGTGAATTGGGCATCGTATCGTAGGGAATTACTGAGGGGGCCTTGATTTCATGGTCTTGTTTCAAAAACGTACGGTTTTCGCCCCAATGTGGATGTAGTGGAAAATGACTAAAAGATTGACCATACAAAGGCGGTTTCCAAGAGCCTAATTTAGAGGGATGAACCATGGTTTTATCAAAGTTTTTCAAATAACCTCTGTGTCCACCATCTGTTTTTGACCATTCAAAGATGGTGGATGCAACGGCTTTTCCATAAGCTATTGACCGGTCTATTAATGCTTTGTCATTTATTTTAGCGGTATAAGATTGAAGGACAGCGTTTTCTAAAGAATCTATTTTTAGTTTGTTTTGGTCAGACGTTTGGTTGTAAATGCTTTTTAAAATCAAGGCTTCGGCAGCATTGAGCGACAATTTCCAATCATATTGGACATCTTTTAAGGGCATTGGCAAACTATCCAATCCATCTATTTGCCCTTCGAGCGATTGATAAGGTGGATAGCCATGAACAATGGATTCATACATCGTCAAACCAATATAACCGAGACATCTTGAAGAATAAGTAGGCGTATTGCCAGGCGTATTTTTAGTAATAAAAAGGGTCATTTCTGCCCATTTTGTTGCAAAATCTGGGTCAGTTAATGGTTTTTCTTGCTGACAACCTATTGAAAAAAAGAGGTACAGCAATAAGATGTAGTATTGTTTTGACATAGCCAAATTGTTTCTTTTCATATTTACATAGTCATTTATAGAGAACTATGATTTTTATAGTCAAAATACTGAGGGGGGTATTTTTAAAATACGGCTAAAATTAAAAAATCTACCCCAAAAAATGAGGTAGATTCTTTAATAATTCACTTCTTTCAGATTAGTAGCCTGGATTCTGTATTAATTTACTATTCCGACTTATTTCATCTCTTGTCAGTACGCGGTAATACATTTTATCAACCCACTTACGGGTTTCATTGGATGTATTATCTTCTACGGTATAGGTGTAGGTGTAAAGTGCTTTATCAAACTTATATGTTTTCGGCGCAGTTGCACCTGCCTTCAATTTAGCATCTACATTTATAGATTTGATGCCCCGCCCAACGGTGGTCGGTGCAATCATCCATCTACGGGCATCATGATAACGATGTTCCTCATAGGCAAGCTCGACTCGTCTTTCGTTGCGAATCCTGTCTTTCAAAGCGGCACCGGCATCAGTGATAGCGGGCATACCGGCTCTGAACCGAATTCTGTTAATCCAAAGTCTTGCTTCTACTTCATCATTTGTTTCGGCACACGCCTCTGCATAGCTCAAAGCCATTTCAGTATAGCGGATAAAAGGCCAAGGAATAACTTGCGCACTGGATTGGTTATCAGCTAAAGCAGGATTTGGGTCAATGAATTTACGAGTATAGTAGTGAGTCCGACTACCATTCCAGTTTTCGACAGCTGATTCGCGGGTATCAATACCGTTGATTTTGCCAGAAGGACCATCATAATAACCTGTTTGAATTTGATTAGCAGGATCTAAAGACGCTACGTCAGAAGGTCTTGGTTTCCACGGAGAGCCATCATATAAAACAGTCCCATAAAAACGCGGGTCGCGATTGGTGTATGGGTCAGCTTTATGCGCAGCATTAGACCAATCGAATTTAGTACCATCCATCATTTCGTAGTCGTCCACCAAATTTTGAATCGGTGTATTACCCGCCCAGTTGTGGTAGCCATTCGGTCCGTTGTTGATACCATAGTGGATACCGCCGAGAGGCCAGTTGTCTTCTTGGGTATAGAGGGCTGTATGTGTGCGTTGGAGAATCAACTCACTCGCAGCAGCAGGGTCGCCAACAGCACTTTGTCCACCCATAGCAATAGAGATATAGTTGTTTTTGCCATCCTCAGCAGATACTGGAGCCGTTAGGTTCAATTTATAACCTGTTGATGCGTCCAATGCCGCTTTTGCAGCCGCTTTTGCAGCGTTCCATCTGGCGGCGCGGTCTCCAGAAGCATAAGCCACTAATTCAATATTAGCATAACTTGATAAGACAGTTGACTTCGCTTTTGCGGTTGGTCCATCGTGTAAATCGCTGGCAGCATACAGCAATACCCTTGCTTTAAGTGCCAGTGCACTTAGTTTTGATGCTCTGCCCGGTTGAGCTGATTTCGCATCGGGTAATGTTGTAATGGCTTTATCAAGGTCGGCTACAATAAATTTCACACATTCATCATAAGTGTTTCTGGCAACTGTATAATCCTCGTTTAAACTATAGGATTTGCTGATAAGCGGTACACCGCCATAAAACCTAAGCAATTGCTGATAATAATAGGCTCTTAGGAAGTAAACTTCACCCGTCAGTTTAGCCTTTAAGGCTGCATCCGTGAAAGTCGCCTTTGGTAGGTTTTCAAGGGCTACATTGGCTTGACGGATAGCGAGATACATTCTGCCCCATTCGTAAGTTGAGCTTTGCCAAGCAACGTTAGAAGGGCTTTCAGACCCCTCAGTAAACGTGTTGATATTTCGCCCAGAATGTGTAAACATGGCTTCATCTGTGTAAGCCGCGAGTGCTTGCTCTTCAAAACCACCATATCCTAAAAAGGAATAAACATTATAGATAAAGGCTTCGGACAAAGCACCATCTGCCCAAGTAGCTGAACTGGAGATTTTATCAAGTGGTTGTGTATTGAGAAAATCTTTATTACAGGATATTACTGCGGCCAATAGCACGCCTAATATGCTGATTTTCAGTTTAAGATTTTTCATTTTTAAATTATATTTTAATTGTTAGTTATAGTTATTTTTAGAACGTTACGCTTAAACCTGTATTGAGGACCCGAGATTGCGGATAGTAAGTACCCGCTTGATTGTTTGTTTCTGGATCAAATACCTTTTGTTTTGAGAACGTAACAAGATTCAAACCGTTGAGATAAACCCTAAAACTACCTAATTTGACTCTATCTACAAGTTTCTGCGGTAAAGTATAACCTAATTCTATGTTTTTCAAACGAATATAGTTTTTGCTGAAAAGGAAGTAGGTGTTGTTGCCAAAGTTACCACCTGTATAATAAGTGTCCCCTCTACTTGCCAAACGTGGATCAGTGCTGCTCGGATTATCAATTGACCATCTGTGGTCGTAAGAATATTTCAAGAAATTGCCAATATCACCCGATTCTGTCTGAATCCGCATTGACGCTCCTGTTGCTCCTTGGAATAAGAAATTTAAGTCAAAATCTTTGTATCTCAAATCCAATGTTGCCCCAAAATTGAAGGTTGGTACGGTGTTTTGGTCTAATCTAACCCTATCATCAGCTGTGATTTTCCCATCGTTATTGTAATCTACAAATTTCATATCACCTGGTAAAAGCTTACCCGTTACCGCAGAGTAATTAATCTTACTGGCATCAATTTCCGCTTGGTTTTTGAAAACACCGTCTGATTTATACACTAAATAAGCACCAATCGGTTTTCCTTCTTGCAATTGATAAGCGGGTGCGCCAGGAATTTCATCCATAAACACAACCTTGTTTTTAGCATAACCCCCATTGATACCCACTCTATAAGTAAAGTCTTTTCCTGCTTTACTGTTATAGCCGACGTTAAATTCAAAGCCTCTGTTATCTACTTTTCCTGCATTAACAGGTGGCAATAAAGAATTGATACCAGAAGAAGAAGGTGTTGAGCCCGTTTTTTGAATCAAAATCTGGTCTCTCCGATTATAGAAATACTCAAATGTGAAATCAATCATATTGTTCAAAAGGGTACCATCTAAGCCTAAATTGTAATTGTTCGCTCTTTCCCAAGTGAAGCTTGGGTTTGCTAAAACCGTTTCGTATAATGTCGTAACAACTTGGTTATTGATAGGATAAGAGCCAAAACCATAAGTTGACAAATAGGCATATTCTTGAAGCCGTCCGTTATAGAACACTTGGTCATTACCCATTTGACCATAAGATGCACGCAACTTCAAATTATCTACACCTTTTATCCCTTTAAAGAAGTCTTCTTTGGAGATATTCCAACCGACTAACATACCTGGGAAAAAACCAAAGCGGCTTGCCTCTGGGAAAATGTATGAACCATCATACCGTCCAATCAACTCAACAAGGTATTTTTCCTTGTAGTTGTATTGTGCACGACCATAATAACCCAAACGCGCTCTATTATAAGCACTACCACCCGTATTTTGTTGCAATGAACCTCCTGCGAAAAGTTGGTCAATGGCAGGAGAAATGTAATTTCTTCTGTAAGCATCAAAATTTTCACCCGAGAATTTTTCTTTCGTTACACCGCCCAGAATACTAAGAGAATGGTCGCCAATTTTTTTATCATAGCTCAATAAAGCAGACAAGTTTGTATTCAATAAAGAGCTGTAGCTTTGATATAGTCTCGGGTCTTTGAAGTTAGAACGAATCGCACCCACCAATTTAGGTGTCACGCCGTCCGCTTCAAAAGATGTTTTGTCCCAAGAATAAAGCGACCATGGCGTTTGCCAAGTCTTCGTTCTTCTATTGTTTTTGTCAATAGATGCTGACAATGTCAATGTTAGACCATCAACCCAAGGGTTTGTGATAACGACACCCCCATTGGCTTGTGTATAATCCGTTGGGTCATCCGTATAACCTGTTGCATTGGTCGTGATGACGTAAGGGTTTTGACCGTTCTCGATATCAGGTCCGGGTTTGCCATTTGGCCATACTTCTGGTTCAGTTGGTCTGCCACGCATCAACATACGGAAGATTGACCCTGAACTTTCAGTAGGGAACTTGCGCAACTCTCTACGCACCATAATACCTAAATTGGCATTGATGTATTTATTAATTTTTGCATCAACATTCGTTCTGAAATTGTATTGCTGATAGCGGGTTGCTGAATTCTTGTAAATCGCATCTTGATTGACATAACCCATAGAGGCGATGTATTTGATGCTTTCACTGCCCCCAGATATTTGCAAATTTTGGCGAGATTGACCTGCCCAAGTTTTGAATGCATCGCCAAACCAGTCCGTATTTGGATAACGCCAAGGGTCTGAACCATCGGCATATTTTTTAACCGCTTCAGGGCTGTAATTCGCACTCAGTGTACTGACACCTGCCGTAGGCGATTTATAAGTACCTGCTGTTTGAATTCCTGTCCAAGCCGCACCCCATTCATTGGAAGGTATTGACTTGTAAATAGGCAATTCATTCATGATTTTAGCATACTCTGGAGAGCTCGACATTTTCGGAACTGTCCCAGGTTGCGACCAACCACTGTTAAAATCGTACGTGATGGTCGGTTTGCCTGTTTTACCTCTTTTAGTCGTAATCAAAATAGCACCATTGGCAGCCCTCGCGCCATAGATAGCGGCAGAAGCATCTTTCAATACCGAGATACTTTCGATGTCACGCGGACTTAAACGACCCAAACCACCGTCACGGTCAGGAATACCGTCAATGACAATGAGGGGGCTGTTGTTACCCAGCGTGTTTGTGCCACGAATCGAAACCGTCGCTCCGTCATAGCCTGGCTCACCGCTTTGTTGAATAACCACCAAACCTGGCAAACGTCCTGCCAATGAGTTTGAAATGTCCGTCGCAGGTGATTTAATGATGTTTTCACCTTTAAGCGTCGCCACAGCACCTGTTACGGTTACTTTCCGTTGCGTACCATAACCCACAACAACGACTTCGTTGAGGGCTTTGGCATCCGTTTCAAGGCTCATATCAATCGAAGAACGACCATTAATAGCCTCTTCTTTTGGCGTGTAACCAATGAAACTAAATACCAACGTCGCATTTTTATCGGCAGTAACGGAATACTTGCCATCGAAGTCCGTAATGCCTCCTGTCGTTGTGCCTTTAACAACAACACTGACACCGACCAAGGGCTCTCCTTTTTCATCGGCAACTTTGCCGCTGACGGTTTGAGCAAAGCCACTTGCAAACAGGGTAAAACTGAACAGCATCAAAAGGAGAGTTCTCCTTTTGTTAAAGTGAGTACAAAAAGTAGAAATTAGCATATTCTTGAAATTGAGTTGGTTAAATAAAAATTAGTATGTCTTTTCATTCTAAATTATTATACATTCATCATCCAAATTTTGAATTTTGGCATCCATCGTATAGTAGATAATGGGTAAAGTCATAATTCTCGTTGTTTCAATGCCATAAAGCTACAAAATATGAATTGAAGATGGTTATTCAAGGCAAAAATCACAATAATTTAATTTTATAAAATATAACATTTTCAAAATTTTGTTGCGAATAGCAGCTTAATTTCGGAAAGATATAACGATTTTGCGATTTCAAGAAACATATTACAATACACGGAAAGCCATAAAAGTCTGTGCAAACGTTTGCATTGGCTTTTTAAGTCGTTTTCATGAATAATTAAAACGTTTGCGCAAATTTTCCTATTTTCGTTTTTTTTTAAAATAATGTACTATTTTACCTTAAAACCCCAGCAATACCTTAAAAAATAATTGGGTATTTTTCAAGAGCAAATACTGAGGGGGATTAAAAACAACTATTTTGCACCCTATTCTTTTCATCTAAATATTATAGATACTATGGAGAAGCATCAAACGACCATAAAAGAAATAGCGCAAGCACTCAATGTATCCATTTCAACGGTATCCAGAGCTTTAAAGGGCGACCCGCGCATTGGCTTACGCACCACACAGCGAGTGAATGAATTAGCCAAATCACTGCACTATACGCCCAACCCAGCGGCTCTCCTTCTGAAAAATAAGAAAACCTTTACAATTGGCGTCGTCTTACCTTATTTGAAAGAGGAATTTTTCTCAATGGCAATTACAGGCATTGAAGATATTCTTTCTGAAAAAGGATATAATGTGTTCGTGAGCCAGTCCAGAGATTCCTATGATAGAGAAGTAAAAGCCATAAAATCCTTTATTAATAGCCGTGTGGACGGCGTTATTGTCTCCTTGTCTGTAGAAACAGAAAATTATGAACATTTTAAAGAATTAGAAGAATTTGGTATTCCTGTCGTGTTTTTTGACCGTACTCCTGTCAACTTTCCTGCTCATACTGTCAAATGCAACGTGTTAGAAGGTGCATTTCAGATTGTCAACTATTTGGTAAGCAGAGGCATTACAAAAATTGCGTTGATCAATGGCACTGAAAGTTTAGGCGTATCCAAAGAGCGATTGGACGGCTATTCATCTGCTATTCATAAAAATGGGTTAAAATTTGCGCCTGATTATGTCAAATTTACGAATCTGACAAAAGAAGATACAGAGGTGAAAATGCTTGAATTATTGGCTTTAGACGACACACCACAAGCCATTTTTGCTTTCAATGACTATGTTGCGCTCGATGCTATGCAAGTTTGCAAGCAACATGGTTATATACCCAATAAAGATATTTACTTCGTCAGTTTTGCCAATCTACCCATCTGCACCTATATGGAAAATCCGCCCATCGCCTCTGTCGAGCAATTTGCCTACACAATGGGCGAAAGAGCCGCTGAAATGCTCGTAAATGTCATAGACGATATAAACACCAACTCTGAAGAACCTTTTAGAGAAGTTGTGTTGGGAACAGAAATCCGAATTCACTGTTAGTTGCTCTGCCAGTGACACATTCATTTGAAATTGATTGGACTAATTTGTACCCCTCAGTATTTTGACTACATTAGCGTCAAATTTTAAACGAAAAGTAAACAAAATCCAATCGTCCATTAAATGAAACGTCGCTACACAATTATATATACACTCCTTTGTTTGGCTGTATTCTCTGCTTGTAAAAATGCCCAAACTGATTCCACAACAGATTCATCTGACAGCGAACCTGCCTTATTTACGGCACTTTCGCCTGAAAAAACCCATGTCTATTTCCAAAATACCATTACTGAGGGGTTGAATACCAACGTCTTAATGTATGAATATTTCTACAACGGCGGCGGCGTAGCGGTCGGTGACATCAATAATGATGGACTCGACGACATTTACTTCACCAGCAATATGCAGTCCAACCACCTTTATCTCAACAAAGGCAATATGGTTTTTGAAGACATCACCGCATCCTCAGGCGTGGCAGGTCGGGACAGCCCATGGAAAACAGGTACAACAATGGCTGATGTCAATGGCGATGGTTTACTCGATATTTACGTCTGCTATTCAGGCAATTTATCGCCTGAAAAACGGGCAAATCAATTGTTTATCAATCAAGGAAACAACAAATTCCTTGAAAAAGCCGCTGATTATGGTCTAAACAGTACAGGCACAAGCACGCAAGCCACTTTTTTTGATTACGACAAAGATGGCGATTTGGATATGTTTTTGCTCAATCACAACCCCAAATCACTCCCTGTCCTCGATGAAGCATCAACGGCTGATATGCTCAAAAAAGACGACCCAAACAACGGTATGCGCCTTTTCAGACAAGACAAAGGCAAAAATGGTGAACCGTTTTTCACCGACGTAACAAAGCAAGCAGGCTTGTTGAGTTCCGCTTTGTCCTACGGTTTGGGCGCAGCAATGGCAGATTTTAATGGCGATGGTTGGACAGATATGTATATTTCAAATGACTACACCATTCCCGATTTTTTATACATTAATGACAAAAAAGGCGGTTTTATCAATCAAATACTAACAAGTGTAGGACATAATTCTCAATTTTCGATGGGCAGTGATGCAGCAGACATTAATAATGATGCCTTGACAGATATGTTCACTCTCGATATGTTGCCCGAAGACAACCACCGCCAAAAACTATTGGTGTCGCCCGACAACTACGAAAAATTTGATTTTAACGTCAAAATTGGGTTTGGACACCAATACATGCGCAATATGCTGCAAATCAATCAAGGTCTCGTTAACAAGGAGTTAAGCTTTTCAGAAATCGGACAATTAGCAGGTATTTCAAACACCGATTGGTCGTGGTCTGCCCTTTTTGCCGATTACGACAACGATGGTTGGAAAGACCTTTACATCACAAACGGTTATTTGAGGGATTATACAAACTTAGATTTTTTGAAATATATGGGCGACTATATGCAAAACAATAAAGGCAGCATCCAACGCCAAAACGTTTTGGATTTGGTTCAAAAAATCCCTTCTTCCAACCTCACCAATTATATGTACAAAAACAACGGTGACTCACCCTCTGGGGGACAAAGGGGGCTAACGTTTAAAAATGTCGGTTGGGGAACCTCAAAACCCTCAAACAGCAACGGCGCAGCTTATGCCGATTTAGACAATGATGGCGACTTAGATTTAATCGTCAACAACATCAATCAAGCCGCTTTTATCTATCAAAACGAAGCCAATAAACAGTTACAAAACCACTTTTTACAAGTAAAACTGCAAGGAGAAGGGCAAAATCGCTTCGGTTTGGGCGCAAAAGTAACCCTTTACAACACCCCCTCTGGGAGCAAGGGGGCTGGGCAAACGCAGTTTTTAGAACAAATGCCGACACGCGGTTATCAGTCAAGCGTATCGCCAACATTGCATTTTGGTTTAGGTCAAAACAACACAATTGATTCCTTAAAAGTCGTTTGGTTGAGTGGCAAACAAGAAATTATTAAAAGCATAACAGGCGATAAAATATTAACCATAGAAGAAAAAAATGCTTCGTCATCGTCTAAAATACCCCCCTCAGTATTAGCGACTATTTTTACTGAAATTTCCTCACCCATAACCTTTGAAAGCCCTAAAAACGTCCTAAATGACTTTAAAAGGCAGCCATTATTGACCAATCCATTGTCTTTCGTCAGTCCATGTATGACAAAAAGCAGTAACGCTGACATATTTGTCGGCGGCGCAAGCGGTCAAGCGGGTGCTTTATTCATCCAAAATAAAAACGGCTCTTTCACCCAAAAACCACAACCCGCTTTTGAAACCGACAAACTAAGCGAAGACGCTGATGCCTTGTTTTTTGATGCAAATGGCGATAATTTCCTTGATTTATACGTGTGCAGCGGCGGTTATGCCAATTTTCAACCCGAAGATGCTGCCTTACAAGACCGTCTTTATATCAACGATGGCAAAGGCAATTTTACCAAAAGCCCTAATGCACTGCCCAAAAACCTAAGCAGCAAAAGTTGTGTTAAAGTAGCAGATATCAATGGTGATGGCAAACCCGATTTGTTTATCGGTGGTCGTGTCAACGTTGGACGTTATCCAGAAGCCCCCCTCAGTATGTTGCTCATAAATGACGGAAAAGGCAATTTTTCAGACCAAACATCGAGCCTCGCTCCCACCCTTTCTAAAATCGGTATGGTCACAGATGCCGCTTTTTATGACTTAAATAATGATAAAAAACCCGAATTAATCATTGTCGGTGAGTTTATGCCTATTACCGTTTTTGGTTTTAATAAGGACAAATTTGAAGACGTTACAACCACTTATTTTAGCAAGAAATACACAGGTTTGTGGAATAAACTCTTTGTAGAAGACCTCAATGGCGACGGTAGCGCCGACTTATTAGTCGGCAATTTAGGACTCAATTCACAACTAAAAGCCTCGGAAAAAGAGCCTATCGAGCTGTTTTACAAGGATTTTGACGACAATGGTTCTGTTGACCCGATACTCTGTCTTTACAACAAACATAAAAGTTATCCATACATCACCCGCGATGAATTGTTGGACCAATTGAGCATCATGCGTAACCGTTTCCCCGACTATAAAAGTTATGCAGAAGCCACGCTCAAAGACATTTTTACAAGCGATGAACTCAAAGGAGCGACCCGATTAGAAGCCAATACGCTGAAAACCATGCTGTTTATCGGTGATGCGAATCATAAATTTCAAGAAAAGGAATTGCCTATTGAGGTTCAAGAATCCCCTATTTTCACAATTACTACTTTAGATTTCGATAAAGACGGCAAAAAAGACCTTCTACTTGCGGGCAATATCAACCACGCTCGCTTGAAATTCGGAAAATACGATGCCAATTACGGTCTTTTACTGAGGGGTGATGGACAAGGGCAATTTTCATCCGTCCCGCAACAACAAGCAGGTTTGCGGCTTACAGGCGATGTTAGAAGTGTTTTATTGATCAAAAATGATGTGGTTTTTGGGGTGAATCAACAGGCTTTGAAGGCTTATAAATTAAAATAAAATGGTAAAATATTCTTCAATATTCATTCTATTATTTGTCTTAAGTGGCTGCAAAAACAATACCCACTCGCCCGTTTTGGAAAGCCATGAAATCAACAAAGTCATAGACCGCATGACCGATATTATGGTGCATGACATCACCAATCCACCGTTGGCAGCCCGTTTTTATGCCTACGCCTGTTTGGCGGGTTACGAAGTTGTGGTGCAACACGATACCGCTTTTCACACGATGAAAGGCGTGTTAAATGACTATCCCGCGATTGAGAAACCGACTCTTTCAAGTGATTATTCTTACCAATTGTGCGCAATATTAGCCATGCTCGAAACGGCTAAAAAGATGCAACCTTCGGGGAAACTATTGGACGATTATGAGACAAAATGGCTCGATTCATGCCAAAATATCGGTTTTTCTAAGCAAATTATAGACAATTCTTTGGCGTATGCCAAAACCATCAGCACACAGATTTTGGCTTATGCCAAAGCCGATAAATACAACAGAATCAGCAATTATCCACGCTATACGCCTTCAAATACTGAGGGGTCTTGGTATCCAACGCCACCAGGTTATTTTGCCCCTGTTGAACCGTATTTCAATACGATTCGCTCTTTTACTTTGGATTCAGCACAGCAATTTAAACCAGCACCGCCTGTGGCGTTTTCAAAGGACAAAAAGTCAGATTTTTACCGCTTGACGAATGACGTCTATGCTCAAAAACTATCTCAGGAACAGTTAGAAATCGCTGCATTTTGGGATTGTAACCCCTTTGCACTGCAAGACAATGGGCATTTGATGGTTGGTATGAAAAAAATATCGCCGGGCGCACATTGGATGGGTATTGCTGGCATTGCTTGTGAAAAAGAGAAAGCCTCTTTCCAAAAATCGCTTTATGTGCATACCGTTTTAGCCGTTGGTTTGATGGATGGTTTCATTTGTTGTTGGGACGAAAAATACCGCAGCAACCGCATTCGCCCCGAAACAGCTATCCGAAAATTCATAGACCCGAATTGGAAACCTTTCCTACAAACACCGCCTTTTCCAGAGTATTTAAGCGGGCATTCCACTATTTCTACGACTGCTGCAGTGATTTTATCGAATCTATTTGGTGAAAAATTCACGTATCAAGACACTGTTGAAGAACGTTTTGGCTTGACAGCGCGTACCTACAACTCGTTTAAAGAAGCTGCCAACGAAGCGGCTATTTCACGATTGTATGGTGGTATTCACTTCATGGATGCGATTACGAATGGACAAAAGCAAGGTGTATTGGTAGGCAATAATGTGGTTAAAAAATGTCTTTAATGGCTTATTTTATGCCGTTTTTGGCGAAAAAATATAAGTCAAAGCACGTCAAGTGTACGTGAAGTAGAGCGCAGTCAAATACGATTAAAGCTTTCAGAAAGTGTGTCAAATTACCAAATGGAAGAACCCTTATCAAAGAGTTGGAAAAAGTACAACGATTACGTCGTCGTCTAAGATATGAGTCAATTTTAACGGAAATAGAAGCGAAGTTGCCCGTATTTAGGATAATTACAACAAAATTTTATGTAAGACACAAAAGAAAGGACTTTTATAAGGCGGTATTCAATTCTTCAATCTGCTGCGCTACCCGTTTTATTTGTGCATCAAAAGTCTTGACGATATGTTTAAAATCGGCGGGGTGCATAAGTTCAATTTGTCTGATAACTGCATCTCGCAACACTTTATTACTGCGCCATTCATCCATATCCAAACCTTCCAAAGGGCGACCTGTTTTTTGTTCCAAAGAAAGTTTGACCATTTTGATAGTGAGAATCTTTGAAATCGCTTCACCTGCTAAAAATGGGTCGGCTTGGGTCAATTTTTGAATCACTTTATTGGCCTCTCCACTCCTATCCAATGACAATTCTTGCAGTTTATTTTCTAAAAGTACGACCTCTTGTTGTGCTTGTTCTTTTTGCAAAGCCAATTTCTGCTTTTTTTGCGCCACAGAAAGCTGCTTAATTTGCTCACTACTTTTCCAACCTTCTTCAACCGCTTTGATGAAAAACCCACCGATATTATCCTTTATTTTTTGATGTTTGATACTCTCTAAAGTACAAATCAAGCCATCGTTTACATTCTCTTCACCATGTTCTTTTAACAATATATTTAGTGTCGTTTCAGTTATCCCCCACTCCCCTACTTGTTCCAAAGTTTTGATAAAAAGAGGCCCCCTCAGTATTTCTGCCGTTTGTTTGCTTTCTGGTGCCTGTTCAGGCTGTATTTGTTGATTCTGTTTAACATTTTTGCTTATGCGAAAGATGATGGCATCTATTTTTTTTCCTTGTTTTTCTTCATCAAAAGAAAATTTGATGTCCGTAGATGTTTCTAAATCTTTCTGTGCTTTCAAGATAACCTTCTGTTTAAAATTAGCATACAAAGGATACTCCCCTTGTGTTAAACCCAAAATCAATCGTAAATCATCAATTTTAAACTTTCTTTTGCCAATTTTTTCGTATTGCTTCAATAACTCATACACCCTTACGGAATATACGCTGCTTAGACCCCATAGATTTCTAATATCATAAACCAAATACCGCGCTTTCAACTCCAATAGATAAGGCTTTAGATTGGGGTGAAACTGGACTGATATATAGTTGCCCTCTTTGGGGTCCTTAAACCCTTCGACGCTGACAATGAGCGGCGTTTCAAACCATTTTATGCCTTCGGGTGTCTCTCTTTCTACCTCAATGACCCTTTTCATCAACCTTCTCGCCGCATCTTTTACAGATTGGTAGTTATCGCCTTTGTCACTGAGATTTAAATCTTTGAGTAAATCCCCGATATAGATATTGTATGTCTTAAAATCTACATCAGATGGCTTTATCAGAGTTAAAGCTTTCGCAAAAACCCGAACTTCCCATATATCAAACTTATATCTTGCCTCAACTAATTCATTCGACTTGCGAATAAGTTTGACATTGTCATGGACATCTCCTGTTCTATTTTGTTTAGCCATTATATGCTGATTAGTAGATTAAAACTGCGGCAATATTACATATAACCCAATAAAAAGCAAGTTATAATAACATTTTTTTCAAAGCCGCCGCCGAAAAAATAGGATTAATGCTTATCCGACTTTTTAGTTATAGTTACTCAGTCATTTGAGAATAGTAAAAATAGCTTTTTTGCATATAAAAGTTTTAAATCTGCCCATATTGAGTGCTTATTTGGTAGATTTATAACTTCCGTCTTTTGGTTTATAGTTACTCCGTCTTTTGAGTTATAGTTATCCGTCTTTTAGGTTATAGTTGTCCGTCTTTTGGGTTATAGTTACCGTCTTTTAGGTTATAGTTACCTATGTAAATCGCTGATTTTCAATTATTTATGAGCCTTTAAAATAGACAGTAATTCTTAAAATCTTAAAAAGAACAACAATCCTAAAATTGTTCGTTTGTTTTTTCTTAGTTATTGTTTTATCAATTTACTTGTTTCTTACTAAACAAAAAATTTCGCACGCGGAGACTGCTCCTAACCTGTTGTACTTTAATTGTTAAACGTCTTTAGCGATACTTTTGCACTATAACCGAATATATTGGCACGTAGGGGCAGCATATTTATTTTAGCAGTAAAACACAAAGTGCTAATGTGGGATTAGGCATCTTACGGATTCGCAACGCTGGTTTCAATTATTATCAGAACTTATACTGAGGGGCTTTATCTTTTACAAATTTGCAGCCTATTTTTATGTTATTTACTGTTTTTGTAGTAAATACTATATTTATTATAGATAATGTAAAAATAATATTTACTATGTTTATGATAAATACTATATGGGGAATCAGAATCGTTTTTTTTACCTCTAATCCCTCATTGTTTTTGTAATTTCATCTTATTGTTGTCATTATCAAGTCCTAAATAAGGCATTTATTTGGATTGTGAGCCGTTATTGTGCGTAGGATGCTGTTTTACTGACAAACGTTTTTGGATTCGATGTGAATCAACGATTTGAAGTTAAGCGTTTAAGCGTTTTGGAACATCATTTGTTTGCTATATTTATGATATTTATAGTGAAAATAGTTTTTAAAATAAAAATTATTTTTATAGTTTTTATAATAAAAACTATAATACCTTTGCAAAAAAATTGAAAATTATGGATGCTAAAATCATTTCAGTGGCGCACCGAAAAGGGGGGATAGGTAAAACATCTATCACATTACACCTTGCAACAGCCCTTGCGACTCAAAAAAAACTTCGGGTTATCGTGTTGGATACGGATAGCCAACAAAGCGCATTTAAATACAGAGCGTTTGAACGCAAGAATATTTATGATGACAGCGAGCCACCGTATGTCATCGAGCGCGTACAACCCAAATATCTGTTCGATGAATTGCGACACTTGCGTTCAAAGTATGACGTGATTTTCATTGATGTACCGCGTTTGACTGAGGGGAGTGAGGACAGTCAACTTTCGACGGCAATTACGTATTGCGATTATGTATTGATTCCAATTGTTGCTGGCGATTTAGAGGGTTTAAGCACAACCGAATTTGTGAAACTCATACAAGGTATTGATGAGTATAAAAAAGAAAAAGATTTTTCATTCAGTTATTTTGGTTTTTTAAACAAACGTAACCAACGAACCGAAAATCTAGAAGCTGTGGAATTTATGAAAAAACTGAAAGTTCCCATGTTCGAGAATACGCTGTCTGATGTAAAGTCTTTATCGAAGCCCTATACTTATGAGAGCGTTTTAGATACCAAAGAGGGGAGGAGTCGGTTTGAACCTTTTTTTAATGAATTCATCGAAAAATTTGAACTTTAATCATGGCAAAGAACAAAAGATCCATTTGGGATATACCACAAGATGAAGTGGTACAAGCCGCTAAACAAATGCAACAGGAATCCATTCATCATATTCCAGAAAGAGAAGAAGAACCAATTGCTATAACAGAACCCATTATAGAATCAGAACCTGTAATGGTGCTGGAAACGCCCAAAACAGAAAAGCCTGAGAAATTGCAAATCATTTATGTGGACACGTCACACCATACACAAGCCAAAATCAATGCGGCTATGCGGGGTATGAAATTGGGCAAATACATCGAATATTTGATTGATAAGGACAAAGACAGTTTATAGTTTTTATGTTTTTTATAGTAAAAATAGTATTTGCTATAAAAATGCTAAATATGGTTTTTAATATAGAAGTAGTGAAAATCATAAACGCAAAATTATGGACAAGTAGGGGAGGGGGAAAAGAATAAAAACCCATTTTTAAACCTTTGTATTTGCAAACCTTTAAAAAACAAGAGCTTTCAAAAACGGAAGAAATGAATAAAATTATCACAGTTCAAGGTGTAGAAGTCCAACTTTTGGAAGTTAAGGAGAATGATTATATCTCTTTGACGGATATGGTTAAAAACTTTGGCGACAGTCAGTTGATTTACAACTGGATGAAAAACCGTAGTACTTTAGAATACCTGGGCGCATGGGAGCAGCTTTACAATGCAGATTTTTATAATGAAGGATTTGATGATATGCGGATTCAATCGGGTTTTAATGCTTTTACATTGACACCTAAAAAATGGATTGAAGCGACAAGAGCGATTGGGTTTATCTCAAAATCAGGTCGCTATGGAGGCGGTATTTTTGCGCACAAAGACTTAGCCTTTGAGTTTGGTACATGGCTATCACCTGTTTTTAAACTGTACTTGATTCGAGAGTTTCAGCAACTAAAAGATGCCGAAAACAAATCGAAAAATCAGACATGGGATCTGCGTCGCGAATTGGCAAAAGTCAATTATTACATTCATACCGATGCCGTAAAAGACTATCTTATCCCGCAGCGGTTGCTCAATTCCCGTTTAGAAGGTATGGTTTATGCCAATGAAGCCGATTTACTCAATCTGGCGCTTTTCGGTAAAACAGCGAAAGAATGGAAAGCCGCCAATCTTGAAGCAAAAGGTAATATGCGTGACCATGCCACAGCAGAACAATTACTTGTTTTAGCAAATCTCGAAAACCTAAATGCCGAATTTATCAAACAGGGCTTGAAAGGGGATGAACGCTTGCACCGACTCAATGAAATAGCCATCCATCAAATGAATTTGTTGACGACTATCACAAATAAAATTTTGGGTAGTGGTGATAAGGGGCGTGAATCACTCCCTAAAGGCGAGTAGGTTAATTTCAAAGCCAAAGTGGTGCGGTTAAAGGAAGCATTGGAGTCGATGGTGCTGTTTTTCCGCCGCTTATGGGCATGATTGCCGATAAAGACATTGCATCTGCTTACTATTTACCGATTATTTGTTACGCTGTCATTTTCCTTTTTGCTTATAAATTCTATAAGCCTACTGCCTAAGGAAATATTGTCTTAATATATTGAAAATCAATAACTTGTAGTTTAATTTATGGTCCTTTAGCCATTGCTGATACAGCCTATTTTATTTCATTTTTTATCTAATATTCAATATGAACAACATGAAAAAGATATTTCTATTAGCACTCACGCTTATTTTCACTTCTCTAATGGGCTATGCTCAAAATCAAGCATCGGGCAAAAAGCTGACCGATACGGAGCGTATGGCGTGGTGGCACGATGCCAAATTTGGGATGTTTATCCATTGGGGTTTGTATTCAATTCCTGCGGGGAGTACAGGGGCGATACCTGCAAAGGCAATGCTGAATGGGTGATGGATAAATTAGATATTCCTGTAAATGAGTATGAAAAATTTGCAGGGCAGTTTAATCCTGTAAAATTCAATGCCGATGAATGGGTGGCTATCGCCAAAAATGCGGGTATGAAATACATTGTTATCACGTCAAAACACCACGAAGGTTTTGCTTTAGGGGATTCAAAAGTGTCGAATTATGACATCATGGGCGCTTCACCTTTCAAACGGGATATTATCAAAGAGCTGTCAGATGCTTGTAAAAGGCAGGGGAAGATGGGCAATGGAAAACCGCAGAAGCAACCATTATTTCCAATAATAAAATTGAAGTCAGTAGTAAGAAGTGGCAGTGCCTAAATGGGTGCGTTATGCTTGGGCATCAAATCCCGAAGGCGCAAATTTGTATAATAAGGAAGGTTTGCCTGCCGCTGTTTTTACGACGCAAGAGTAATATCTTAATGGATAATGGATAGTTGATAATGGATAATTTTAAAGCGTTGAAAACATTGATAATCAATTGGAGAAGGTGTTGAAAAAGTTAGAAGCTATGGGTGAAAAAAAGACAATACGAGAAGTAATGTATGGGGCTTATTGTGGTGGCTCAAAGCCAGGTATGCGCTGTGTCAAAAAAGGGGATTGGAAGTTAATAAAGTATGATGTGATGAATGGTCAAGTCCATGAAACCCAATTGTTTAACCTCGCCAAAAAAACCAATGAGTATTTACCAGAACACCATAAATCGGGTGAGATGGAAACCAATTTGGCAAATAATCCAAAATACACCGCTAAATTAAAAGAGATGGAAGCGTTGCTGTTGGCTCAAACGCTCGCCAATGATGACCCTTATAGGTTTTGGAATCAGAAATGATGTACGATGTTGGATGTCAGATGTCCGAATTGTGGCAACGTCTAACATCGTACACCGCACATCCAACATCGTACATCAATAATTGTTGTTATGTTAATTATATATTTGTAATTCGTTGAAAATCAAGATTTTACGCTTTTATACTGAGGGGGTGTAAAACAAAATTAGGAAAGTAATTCGTTGCATAAGGAATGAAAATGGTTTTTATTCGACTAATTTTTTTTGCAATCGATTGCCGTTTTTGTGTTCCAGTATTTTAATCATTTTTAATACAAATAGAATGAAAATAAGCATTATTTGCCTGATGTTTGGCAGAATGGCAGCGTTTCAGGATTGCGAGCAAGAGGCGGTTTTGTCATAGAAAGCATGGCATGGAAGGGCGGAAAAATCACCAAGGTTGTCATTAAATCAACGTTGGGTGGTAACTGTCGTATTCGTTCTTATTCACCTATGATGTTTGAAAATAAAACCGAACTGAAAAAAGCGAATGGCGAGAATGACAATACATTTTATCAGACAACTATGATTCAAAAGCCTTTGATTTCTGAAAAAGCGATATTGAAAGGATTGGATTTATTGCCTACAAATTTGTATGATATATCAACTAAGGCAGGGCAAGGGGAAAGGGCTGGAAATTGGAGGGGAAACGAAGGAAGAAGGAATGCTCAAACGGTCAAAAGAGCAGCTGGATTTTTATTTGGCATGTTACCTCATTGGCGCACAACCTTATTCATATTTTCAATGGAACTGGGGTTGGAATTTGGCTGATGGCAACTTAGTAGATTATCCTGAATTATTAAAACCACTTGGAAGTCCAAAAGAGCCTTTTAAACGTGTAAGCCCCGAAGAATGGATATTTACGCGTGAATTTGAACATGCGAGTGTCTGGGTTAATACAGAAACAAAAACGGCTAAAATTACCTGGCGTTGAGGATTTTCGTATAGCCATAAAGTGTGCATATACTGAGGGGGTAGAAATGGCATTTGGGTATGAATTTCCCTTTGCTGCCCAATGAAAAACTTCCTGATGAACACCACAAAATGGTTTGCCGAATTGGGTAAAAATCGCAATAACAACACAGTAACAGTACAAAATAGCGCAATGGTCATTGACGTAGATTATGGCGCAACAGTTTGGTTTAAAAAAGAATTGGGTGATGCGTGGGTCATCGAATTTGATAGAACTGTACCGATGACAGGCAAACCGAATGAACGTTTGTCCGATTTCAATGTCTTTTGGCAAGCGACTGACCCGCACACAGGTAAACTGTTGGGCAGAGACCCCAAATTTTCGAATTATGATTCTTTGAGTTTATATTACGTGGGTATGGGCGGCAATGACAATACCACGACCCGTTTTCGGAAATATCAAAGCACAGGCAATCGCGAACTTTTTCAAGAATATTTGGATGCCACACACCTACTTGAAGCCAATAAGACCTATCATTGTCGCATTGTTTTCAAAAAAAACACGCTATTTTTCTACATAAATGAGGTCTTGTTTTTTACTTTCAAAGATGAAAACCCTTTGAAAAAAGGCTATTTCGGTTTCAGAACGGTCAAATCAAGGCAAATTATTGACAATTTCAAAGTTTATAAAAATTAAAAGAAATGGATTAATCATGAAACCAATGAGAGACCTCACAGATATAGAACAATGGCAAGCCTTTCTGGATGGCAATATTGTCGCATTTGATGCGCTGATGACAGCGCATTTTCGGGCATTGTATCAGTATGGTTCTAAATTTTCAAATGATTCAGAGTTTGTCAAGGATTGTATTCAAGACCTCTTTCTCTATCTTTGGGAACATCGGGAACATCTGTCGCAGCAAGTATCCGTAAAGGCTTATTTGATGGCATCGTTGCGGCGGCGCATACATCGCAACAAAAAAGGTGAATTTTTGGACAAACCCATAGACGAAGAAAGCCATTTGCTTGACATTGAGTTTTCTGTTGAAGATGCTTTTATCGAAAATGAATCCTCACATAACTTATCAAAGCACATACAAAACGCTTTGGCTGCCCTGCCCAAACGTCAAAAAGAAATCATTTATCTTCGATTTTTTCAAAACTTGGATCGCGAACACATCGCGCAAGTGATGGACATCACCCCGCAAACCGTCTCAAATGTTCTTCAAATTGCTTTCAAAGGCATTAGAAAAAATTGGAAAACCGAGTATTTGACATTTTTTCTTTTGTATTTTTTATTCAATTAAAAAATTTTTGAAAAAAGCTTAAAAATGTATGGTATGCCAAGGCGTGTTGTGTCTCTACCATACGAATGCTTTATAGTTTAAAATGGAAAAATATAAATATTGTACATTACAAGATTTGGTTTGGAGCGACCTGTTTCGGGAATGGGTTTTATCGCCCACCATCGAAACCAATGCGCTTTGGCATCAGTGGCTGTCTGAGAATCCTGAAAAATGGGACATGGTCAATGAAGCTTCTGAAATTGTATGCGCTATAAAAGTTAAAGAACCGAGTATTAGTGAACAAGAGATTAGGAATTTGGTACAAAAAACGATTCAAAATATAGAAAAAGAGGGGAAATTGTCCAAAAATGATAAAGATACTGAGGGGGTGGTTGAATTAGAAAATTCAATAACGAAAGCTGTTTTCTATCGCCAATCGTGGTTCAAAATAGCCGCTTCAATAGCGTTGATTTTTAGTTTAGGTTGGGGGGCGTGGGTTGTTCAACAAAATAATCAACGGGGCAATGTGTATGAAAATTTGGTTTCTGGAACGAATGCTCAATTAATCGAAACAATAAATAAAACGGATTCACCTCAAATTGTACGCTTGAGCGATGGCAGTGTGGTGACATTGAAAAAAGGCAGTCGAATCAGTTATGAATCTTCGTTTAAGGGCGAGAATCGAGTCGTTTATCTTTCAGGTGAAGCATTTTTTGAAGTGGCTAAAAATCCGAAAAAACCATTTTTGGTGTATGCCAATGAGTTAGTAACAAAAGTATTGGGTACAAGTTTTACGGTTAGAGCTTACAAAGAAGATAAGGAAGTAACCGTTGAAGTCAGAACAGGGCGTGTATCCGTTTTTTCTAAGAAAAATCAAGACCAAACCACTCAAACGAATAACAGTACCTTAACAGGGCTGGTTTTAACCCCGAATCAAAAAATTGTTTTTAAACGTGATGTTGAACAATTGACCAAGACTTTGGTGGCAGAACCCGCGATTGTTGTACCTAAAAAAGACAGTCAACCGGTGAATTTTGATTTCGATGATACACCTGCTAATGAGGTGTTTCGTGTTATTGAAACGGCGTATAGTATTAATATTGTGTATGACGAAGGTGTTCTAAAACATTGCCCAATCACAGCACCATTGACAGACCAGTCTTTATATGACAAACTGAATATTATTTGTAAAGCTATCGGCGCACATTATGAGATTGTAGATGGACAAATAATCATTCAAAGTAGAGGGTGTAAGAATGATGAATGATAAATGATGAATGATGAATTTTTTAAGTGTTGATTTACAATGTTTTATGATTCATAATTTATCATTCTTACCCCCCCTCAGTATTTTTAGGAAATAACTACTTCACTCTTAGCTATTGGATAATACATTTTTTAATAATTATTAAACAACACGTATGTATATGAAAAAAAAAAAGACTACACCTACCTTAAAATAAAGCCGATGATGTTGACGCATCACCGACTCTAAAAAAAACCTTTCTGGTTTAAATTAACCAAGCATCTTGTTCAGAAGATGTAAAGAAATTGTTTTGCCTGTATCTCTTAAATTTACTAAACAAAACGTAACAAAGTTATGAAAAAAAAGACTCTTTACGAACTATTCATTAAAGCAATGAGAATAACTATTGCTCAATTACTGCTCGCAATTTGCTTTACAAGCATGGGTTATGCCCACGATGCCAAAGCACAAGGCGACTTAAATCAGAAAATCTATCTGCAAGTCAAAGATGAAACCTTTTCGAAGGTGTTGAAGCAGATTGAAAAACAGACGCAAATACGGTTTGTTTTTAGCTCGAAACTGATTCAATCTACTCAAAAAGTCAATGCCTCATTTTCGGGTGAACCGCTGTCAAAAGTGTTAGACAATCTACTGCAACCCCGTCAGTTGGATTATGAGGTGATGGAAAAGATGATCATCTTGAAAAAGGTGGGCAATCAAAAAACATTCAGCACGGACGTTTTACCAGCAACAATAATTAAAAAAGTAGAACCTATCATACCTGCCTTTGCCGTCACAGGGCAAGTAACGGACATTAAAAACGAGCCATTAGTTGGCGCAAGTATCGTACTGGAAGGCACAACAAAAGGAACGCTCTCTGATGAAAATGGTCGTTACAAACTCGAATTGGAAGATGATGAGAAAAAAGGTAACTTAGTTTTCAGTTTTGTCGGCTATGATAAGGTCGTTGCAGCTATTGATGGACGATATGTTATCAATATCGCTTTGAAAGAAGCGGGTATTTTAAATGAAGTCGTCGTCATCGGTTATGGTAGCCAAAAAAAGGTGAATTTGGTCGGGTCAGTGGGTACGGTCAATGTGGATGAAAAAATGGTGGGTCGTGCATTGCCCAATATTTCATCTGGTTTGAGTGGTTTTGTGCCGGGTCTGTCTGCCGTTCAAGCGTCTGGTATGGCGGGTAGAAATGGTGCTGCTCTATTAATACGTGGATTGGGTACGTCTAACAATAGCAGTCCATTGATTGTGGTGGATGGTATGCCCGATATTGACATCAACAGGATTAATGTCAATGATATTGAAACGGTATCTGTTCTAAAAGATGCTACATCCTCGTCCGTTTATGGTTCAAGAGCTGCCAATGGTGTCATTTTGATTACCACTAAGTCGGGTAAAGGGATGAAAAAAACGTCTCTTAATTTTAGCAGCAATATGGCTTTAGAATTGCCGACAAAGGCTTTTGATTTTTTGGCAAACTATCCTCTTGCCTTAACTTTGGAACAACAACGGGCGGCTACCAGTACACTCGCAAATAATCAACGCTATAAAAATGGCACGATTGACGAATGGATGGCGTTGGGCATGATAGACCCTTTGCGTTATCCGAATACGGATTGGTGGGATATTATCATGCGCAATGGGGCTTTACAAAATTACAACCTGTCGGCATCTGGTGGCGGCGACAAATCCAACTTTTTTGTTTCTGTTGGTACAAAGAAAGAGCAAGGACTACAAATTAATAATGACTATGAGCAATACAATGCCCGCTTCAATTTCGACTATAAATTGGGAACGAATATGAATACGGGTGTTAAGTTTAATGGCAATTGGTCAAATTTTGTCTATTCCTTAGAAGAAGGTTATACAGACCCTGCACCTACAAATACGGCTGGTTTTGATATGCAATATGCGGTTGCAGGTATTACACCTTATGACCCCGTTTCGGGCAATTTTGGCGGTGTCATGGCTTATGGCGAAGACCCACAAGCCTATAATCCATATACCGTTTATGTCAATAACCTGAATAGACAGCAACGCAAAGAAGCCTACACAACTATGTATTTGGATTGGTCGCCCATTAAAGGCTTGAAGGGAACAGTCGAATATGGCTTGAATTACTACGATCAGTTTGGTTGGAATGCGAATACGCCCAACCAAGCTTTTAACTTTCAAACCAACTCTTTTGGTAGCCGTGTGTATGTAGGCCCTAATGCTGGAGTAAGTAATAATACTTTTTCTGGCTATAAAACTTTGTTGAATGGACGGTTAAATTACAATACTAATATTGGCAAAAACCATGAAATCTCTGCGTTGGTGGTTTATAGCGAAGAGTATTGGTACGACCGTTTTCAAGGCAGTTCAAGAAATGATCGCCTTTATCCAACGCTGCATGAGATTGATGCGGCTTTGACAGACATACAAACAACAGGTGGCAACTCCAGTACTGAGGGGTTACGGTCTTATATCGGTCGTGTCAACTACAATGCTTTTGGGAAATACCTTTTGGAAGCCAATTTCCGTGTGGATGGTTCTTCACGATTCGTTGAAGGGCAGCGTTATGGTTTTTTCCCATCTGCTGCTTTGGGTTGGCGTTTTACGGAAGAAGAATTGTTTAAACCTGTCCTCGATAAGTTTTTGAGCAACGGTAAATTCCGTATTTCTTATGGTACTTTGGGTAATAACAGTGGTGTTGGACGTTATGAACAACAATCAACACTGGCATCTAACAACTATATCATTGGAGGTAGTGTCGTCAAAGGGTTTGTGAATAATAAACTGATTAACCAATTCCTCTCATGGGAAGAAACATCCGTTTTAAATATCGGCTTAGAATTAGGTTTCTTTAAAAACCGCTTGACGGCTGAAATTGATTATTATGACCGCTTGACAACAGGCATGAACCGCCCTTCTGATTTGTCTATTTTACTGACGGGTGCCTATGATGCGCCACGGACAAATATCGGCAATATGAGAAACCGAGGTATAGAAGGCACTTTTACATGGCGAGACAAAATCGGTGCTGTTAATTATGGCACGACCTTAAACGTGTCCTACAATGCAACAAGACTTGAAAAATGGAATCAGTTTTTGACTCGTGGAACGATATTTCTGAATATGCCTTACAATTTTGTGTACTCTTATGAAGACATCGGCATTGCCCAAACATGGGCAGATGTCTATAAAGCCACACCACAAGGCGCACAACCTGGCGATATTCTGCGCAAAGACTTGAATGGTGACGGACGTATTGATGCCAATGACCAAAAAGCCTATCCTAATTTACAACGTGACCGCCCAACGACTTTTGTGGGATTAAACACCTTTGTATCGTGGAAAGGCATTGATTTGTCTTTCTTATGGCAAGGCTCAACAGGTCGTAAGAGCTTTTGGATAAATGCTTTCAACAATGTCAATTTCAGCACCAGCCGTTATGCCGTTACACAAGCGCATGTGGATAATCCTTGGAATCTCGAAAACCGAGATGGTTTATGGCCTCGCTTGGGTGGCAGTGGCAATAATACAGCGACCACATCATTTTGGTTGGACGATATGACTTACTTACGCTTGAAAAACATTCAGTTAGGTTATAGTATTCCACCACGATTATTCAGAAAATTAGGTGTTAGCACTTTACGCATAGCGGGTTCTGCTGAAAACTTATTGACACTTACTTCCTTCCGCGGCTTAGACCCTGAAAAGGAAGGAAACAACAACAACCTATATCCAATTAATAAATCTTATTCATTGTCTATTCAAGTGGGTTTCTAAACTGATACAATCATGAAAAATCTAAAATTTTATTCGTCAATATTGACCATAACAGCATTTGCAATGTGTGTGACACTGCAAATCTCTTGTCGTAAAAACCTATTAGACCAAGACCCAACCACTGAATTACCTGCCAATGTTTTCTGGAAAACCGAAGCAGATGCAGTTACGGGACTCATGGGTGCTTATGCAGCAACAAGACCTTGTTTTGATAGAGATTATTATTTCGATGGACAAGGTGAATACGTCAGAGCGCGTGGTACAAGTACCACATCTGGCAATCTAAGACTCGGTGATGCTTACAATAATGGCAACTACGACCCAACGGGTTATGCCTCCAGTTTTGATAAAATGTATCGCTACTTATACGGTGCTGTCAATCGGGCTAACTATGTGATATTCAATGTCAATAAGATGCAAGCAGAAGGCACAACGGCTTCCGCAGCGACCTTAGAAACGATACTCGGCGAAGCCCGATTACTGAGGGGTATGGCTTATTTCAAACTCATCTCTATGTGGGGCGATGTGCCTTATTTCACCAATGTTGTTTATGAAAATACAACCGTAGCAGAGCTTGCTCGTCTGCCGATTGGACAAGTAAAGGACTCCATTATGGCTGATTTTACTTATGCTTTTGATAAACTCCCTACAAAAGCATCGGCACTTGGTAGAGCTACTAAACCCGCAGCATTGGCATTTCGAGGCAAATTGCAGCTTTACTGGGCATCTTGGAATAAAAATGGCTGGCCCGAACTGAAAGGTTTTACACCCAGTGCAACAGTAGCTACGACGGCTTTTACAGCAGCCGCAGCAGATTTTAAATCTGTCATAAACAATTATGGCTTAACACTTTACCTCAATGGTGATGCTGGACAAATAGATACCTTGGGTGGTGCAGATATTTTACCCAATTATTATAACCTATTCACGCCAAAAGCGAATGGTAATAGTGAAATGATTATGGTGTTTACGCATGGTGGCACGGGTACAAGTCAAGGAGAAGAACTCATGCGCGATTTTTCTGGACGTTCACATGAAGGTTCGCAATGTTGGGTTTCGCCACGTTACGAGATAGCCAATAAGTATCAATCAACCGTAACAGGTGATTTTGTTACACCTTTGATACCTATGAATCCGACGACCAATTCGGCTGCAAGAACAACGCTTAATTCAGCCGTCAATCCTAAAAGTTATGACAATCGTGACTATCGTATGAAGTCAACGATTGAATGGGATTATGAAAAAAGCATTGGTATGGCTTCCTTGGCTTCAACGGGTCTTGTGCCTTTTATTTATCAAACATGGGCGATTGCGGTCACTATCAATGGCGTGAAATACACAACTTATAATACTGACGGGTGCAATTCGGGTTATGTCTTCCGCAAATTCGTCCGCAACTATGCAGGACAAGGACGCAGCGATGGCGATTTTGCTTGGCCTGTTATGCGTTTAGCCGACGTTTACCTCATGTATGCTGAGGCAACAAATGAAGTCAGTGGGCCACAAGCAGATGCTATTGACTTGGTGAATAAAATTCGCAAACGCGGCAACTTACCCGCTTTAGCAGCTACAAAAACTGCGAATAAAATAGTGTTTTTTGATGCCATCGAACAAGAGCGCATCGTTGAGTTAATCGGTGAAGGACAACGTTCTTTTGATATTCGTCGCTGGCGTACTATTGAAAAAATTTGGGGCGGGCCTGGTACTGCGGGTGTTTGGCGGATAGATACTTATGGTGCTAATCAGCAACGCTATTATCAGAATACCAGTGATAGAACCTATCAGCAAAACTATATTTTCAGAATCCCGCCAACAGAAAGGGATAAAAACCCGAATCTGACCCAAAATACGCCTTGGGAATAAGCCATAACAGGGGAAAATAAGAAAAATACTGAGGGGGCTCTTTGGCGTAAAAAACATGCGTCAAGTTTGAAACTTGACGCATGTTCTCCCATCAAAATTCATTCAATCTTTAATTTTAAAACAATGAAAAAATATATAAACATAACATTGGCTCTTTCCTTTTTGGCTTTGACTTGGGTTTCCTGTTTCAAAGAAGACACGCCTGTTGACGAAGATGGCTTGCTCATTACTACCAGAACAGAATGTGCTGTAACCAATTTTGAATTACTGGGTAGCGATTTTGTTACCGTCAGAACCGTCGCACCTGTTATTGATACAGTGGCGCAGAAAGTGTCAGTGACCGTTCAGTTTGGTACAGACTTGAAGAATCTATATCCTCAATTTTCACTATCACAAGATGCTAAATTGGACCCTAAAATCACGGGTAAAATGGATTTTTCGGACTTAGGAAACCCTAAAACTTTTACGGTGGTTTCCGGCAATCGCGTGGTAAGAAAACCTTATACCGTTGTTATTACGGTTCAACCAAAGTAATTCATTCAATTTTTTAAAAATAGAAAAAATGAAATTAAAATATATAAAAGCTATCAGCCCCGTTTTTGTGGCGGCATTACTGCTTTTTTTAGGCTGCAAAAAAGAGGAATACGCCTTGCCTACAGCTAAAGACGTATTGCAAAACACGGCTATCAAAAGAACACTGGGACCCAGTATTGTCACACAAACCCTTGAATTTGCTTACGCAGCCGCCATTTTACCGAGTAAAGGTAAACTCACGTCTATTCAAGTAGAGGCAACTATTGCGGGTGCAACTGGTACTTATCTTGAAAATAAGTCCTACAACACCAACGGCAGCGGTGTAGATGTCGGTGTGCCAATTGGTGATGCGTCCGCTACGGTTGGTGCAAAAACAACGGTAACATTCAGCAAAGATACTTCTGCGGCAACGCTCCGTTACTACTATGTTATTCCAGAGGAAGCACGAGGCAAAACGGTCAGTTTCACCTTCACATCGAAAAGTAGTAATGGCGAAACTGCCACAATGACAATGGGGCCTTACACGATTGCTAAAATGGATATGGTTAGAACCTTAGCGGTCAAAACGGACAGTGCCTATATTTCGATAGCCGATATGAAGGTCTATAGCCCTGCAACGGCAGCAGCAAATGCGGCTAAAATTGACCTTATTTACCTCTATCGCAATATTACTACCAGCACCTTTGCTCATGCATTGGTATCTCCTGCGGCTGATACATCTTACTTGCCAAACGTAAAAATGCCAGCGGGTTTGACCAACAGTTCAAAAGTCGTTAAAGTGTTTAACTTGCAAGACTTCAATTTGGCGCAGCTTCAATACGGTATTTTCATTGATGATATAGATTTACAACAAGTTGATTTCACTAATGCGCCCAATTATGCTATCAATCTGAAAGCAGAAGCGGGTACTTGGGTACAAACGGCAGACGGTAAATACAGAGCCTATATTTTTATCAATTCTGTCAATGCGAATGGCAGTGCGGTTATCAGCATAAAGCGTTTAGCACTTTAAATATTTTTAGACCACAGATTAGACTGATAACCGCACTGCCATTCGCATTGACAGAATTGATAAAAATATAGGCTCTGTATTTACCGTCTGCCGTTTGTACCCAAGTACCCGCTTCTGCT
>JANLQI010000227.1:0-19665 GCA_031367705.1 Saprospiraceae bacterium
GAGTACCCCTCAGTATTTTTAGGCAGTCCTGGGTGACTGAACTGTGGTCGTTGAAATGACATATTTTTAATGTATAGTGGATAGTGGATAATGAATAATGGATAAGTTTTAAACAATGTAAAAAATCAATATCGCAATAATAAGAGTGATAGAAGTTGTTTTTATAATCAAGTTCTTTTTCTTCTTTTTAATAGAACTTGTCAGTATTTTCCCAACCTCTACTGTATCTGCAAGTATTGAATTGAATTCTATTTCAGTTATATAACCACTGTGATAAAGCAATTTAAGCCAATACTGGGTTTCAGAAACCTCTTTAAGCGCAATTGATAATTTATGAATGAAATCTTGCCCGCTTTCGGCATTAATACTTTCATGTACCATTGCACCAGGATTTGTTCCTGAACGCATAACCTGCTTACTTAGAATGTACTCTTTCTTTTCAATTGTTAGATACTGATAGAGTTTTACCATTCGCAAGGCTAAGCTAAATGACTTTTCTTGCAAAGGGTTTTGGCTACTTCTTTCATTTGATTCTCTTAGCATGATTCATTAATTTATGAATGAATAAAAATTATCCGTTGTCCATTATACACTATCCGTTATTATTTAATTTTGTTTTACAAGCCCTATCTCAGGGACAACTATATTCAAAATGGCATCGGCGGTGATGGGCATACCATCGAAATTGAGCACTTTAATCAGTTTTTTAGGATGCACTTCCAACTCATTGACGAGCAACGAACGGAATTGGGCATCGCGGTTTTGTTCAACCACAAAAACTTTGTCGTGCGATTCGATGAACGCCAACACTTCTTCTGGGAACGGAAACGCCTTGACACACATTGCATCAATCGGCATACCATCCCCCCTCAGTAAATCAATGACTTCGAGGGCGGAAAAGAGCGTTGTACCAAAGAAAATAAGCCCATAATGGCTCGTATTTTCTTTTTGATAAACCACCGGTGCAGGCACTAAGGTCTTACACGTGTCCCATTTTTTTGCCAAACGATTCATGTTGCGGACATAAGCCCCGCTGTCTTCTGTATAACGTGCATTTTCATCACGCGATGAACCGCGTGTGAAGAATGAGCCTTTCGTCGGATGCGTGGCAGGAATCGTTCTGTAAGGAATGCCGTCACCATCTGAATCGAGGTAACGACCAAATGAAGCCATTTCGTCTAAATCACTGGCAGACAATACTTTACCCCGTTTGTACGCTCTATTTTCGTCCCAATTTAAAGGTTCGCTCAAATGGTCATTCATACCCAAATCGAGGTCGAGCATGACGATGACAGGTGCTTGAATTTCTTCCGCCAAATCAAAGGCTTGGGCTGCCATATCAAAACACTCCTTTGGTGTACTTGGGAAGAGTAACACTTGTTTGGTGTCGCCATGCGAAGCATAAGCCGCAGACGTGATGTCCGATTGTTGCGTCCGTGTCGGCATACCTGTTGAAGGTCCCGTTCTTTGAACGTCAAACAAAACGGTTGGTACTTCGGCAAAATAAGCCAATCCGAGGAACTCACTCATCAAAGACAGACCTGGGCCACTCGTCGCAGTAAAAGAACGTGCGCCATTCCAAGCTGCGCCAATGACCATACCGATAGCCGCTAATTCGTCTTCTGCTTGAACGATTGCGACGTTCATTTTCCCTGTTTCAGGGTCAATGCGAAGACGTTTAGCGTATTTTTCAAAACCATTGACCAATGACGTTGAAGGCGTAATCGGATACCATGCCGCAACAGTTGCGCCAGCATATAAACAGCCGATACCAGCAGCGGTATTGCCATCAATAACAATTGAATCGCCTACCAAATCACGGCTTTCTACCTTGAAACCGATGGGGTTTGGGTAGTTTTCACGAATAAAGTTGACACCTAATTGTATGGCGTGCATATTCGGTTCGATGAGTTTTGGCTTCTTTTTGAACTCATCTGAAATGACACCTTTGATAACTTCAAGGTCAATATCCAACAAAGCCGCCATTGCGCCCACATATATAATGTTCTTGAACAACTGACGCAAACGTGGGTCGGTGTATTCGCGCAAGCATATTTCCATCATCGGAATACCGATGTAGGTGATGTCTTCGCGGTAGTATTCTTTGCGTAAAAATTTGGTGCTGTCATACACAAAATAGCCACCTGACTTGACCGAATCAACGTCTTTGGCTAAACTTTGTGGGTTGAGACACACCATGATGTCCACTCCTTCGCGGCGACCCATATATCCTTTTTCACTCACACGCACTTCGTACCATGTTGGCAAACCTTGAATATTAGATGGGAAAATATTCTTTGCGGTCATGGGTATGCCCATTCTGAAAATGGACTTTGCGAACATCGTGTTGGCACTCGCTGAACCTGTTCCGTTCACATTGGCGAAGCGCACAACAAAATCATTAACTATCCTATTTTTCGACATTGATTTCCTGCTTTTGTAACTTGATAAATATATTTCATCATATCCCAAGCTGATGTTGGGCAACGCTCGGCACATAAGCCGCAATGCAAACACAAGTCTTCGTCTTTGACCATGATGCGTCCTGTTTTTAAAGTGTCAGACACATACAAGTCTTGCGACAAATTCAACGCAGGTGCAAGCAAGTTTTGACGTAAATCGATCTCTTCTTCCTCATTCATCGTAAAAGTGATACAAGAAGTTGGGCAAACATCCATACACGCATCGCACTCGATACAACGCATTTCAGAGAAAACGGTTTGCACATCGCAGTTCAAACAGCGTTCTGCTTCTTTGAAACCAATTACTTGTGAGAAGCCCAATTCCACTTCTTTCTTGCGGTCTTTGAGCGTCAAAGCTTTTTCTGCATGTGGTACTTTGTAGCGTATATCCATCGCCACATCGTTGTCATAAATCCATTCGTGAATACCCATTTTTTGATTAATGAGATTCGTATAAGGCGCAGGGCGGTCTGTTAAAGACTCCCCTTTTAAGAACAAATCAATCGAAATTGCTGCTTGATGTCCATGTGCAACAGCCGTAATGACGTTTTTAGGACCAAAAGCCGAATCACCACCAAAGAAGATATTTGGAATCGTGGATTGGAACGTTACAGCATCTAATATCGGTGTCTCCCATTTGTCGAACTCCAAACCTAAGTCGCGTTCAACCCACGGGAAACTGTTCTCTTGACCAATCGCTACCAAAACGTCGTCTGCTTCAATAAAAACGTCGGGTTCGCCCAGTGAAACGAGTGAACGTTTGCCTTTTTCGTCATAAACAGCTTCGACTTTTTCGAATAGCATACCCCTCAGTATTCCGTCCTCTACGACGAAAGATTTAGGCACATGGTTTTCCAAAATTGGAATATCTTCCATCACTGCATCTTCAATTTCCCAAGGCGAGGCTTTCATCTCTTTGCGTGGGCTACGGACAACGACCTTTACATTGTCGCCACCCAAACGGCGTGAGGTACGGCAACAGTCCATCGCCGTATTGCCACCACCGAGAACGATGACGTTTTTACCAACCTTAGACGTGTGTTCAAACGCCACAGAAGCCAACCACTCGATACCGACGTGGATGTTCTTTGCCGCTTCCCAACGTCCAGGTAGTTTGTCCAAGTCTTTGCCACGTGGCGCACCCGTTCCGACGAAAATAGCATCGTAATCCTTTGCCATAACATCGCGCATACTCGAGACAAAGGTCTTGAATTGGGTGTGAATACCCATATCGAGGATGTAATTCACCTCTTCATTCAAAACCGTTTCAGGCAAACGAAACGAAGGGATTTGCGAGCGCATCATACCACCACCCAAGTCTTGTTCATCAAAAAGATGAATCTCATAACCGAGTGGTGCTAAGTCACGAGCCACCGTTAATGAGGCTGGTCCACCACCAATCAAGGCGATTTTCTTACCATTGGGGGCAAAAGGTCCTTGAGGCATCAGCGATTTCACTTCGCCTTTGTTGTCCGCAGCGACCCGTTTGAGTCGGCAAATCGCCACAGGCTCTTGTTCGAGCCGTCCGCGCCGACAAGCGGGTTCACAAGGACGGTCACAAGTACGACCCAGAACACCGGGAAATACATTCGATTCCCAGTTGACCATATACGCCTCCGTGTAGCGTTCCGCCGCTATAAGCCGAATGTATTCGGGCACAGGCGTATGCGCAGGACAGGCGTGTTGACAGTCAACAACCTTGTGAAAGTATTCTGGATTCTTAATGTTGGTAGGTTTCACAGAAAAAATGTTTGATAAAAATAATAGGATATGAAAATAGTGGACGTAAAAATACATAAAATGCCCATTATAGAGACAAATCAGTTTCTTTTTTAAGAAAAAAGAGCGGAAACGTTATCGGAATGAAGGTATGAAAATAGGCTATTAATAAAATCGATGCGAATGGATTTATCATAACCGATGCGATAGGTAAATATGGGCGAACATAGGTATCGGATACCTTAAAGATATCCGATACCTATGTTATCTTTTACTCACGATAATCATCCTTACACAAAGAAAAATATAATATTTATAAATTTATTCATAAAAACTTTAAACTCCCTATTGACTTGCATTTATGCAAATACTATATTTGCAATATGTTCTAAGAAACAAACACCTTACAGAGGCAAGTCAGACCTCATTTTTATCAATAATTATATCACTTTTCTAAACGGATGAAATATGCCAGAACAACTTGTTATTCACAAAACGGTTGCTTTTCCCCAAGCCGAGTTCGATGCTTTAGTCAGTAAACTTGAAACATGGAGCGCCGACATTCCTGAACCCGATGCGGTCACCAACGACGAAATGAAGAAATTGTCGAAGATGGGCGACATCAAAGAAGCCGATGCCACACTCAAATTGGAGGCACTCAAACGCTTCAACAGCTTTTTACCCGCAGAATTAGCTTTGGCAATGCTGATTGCTAAGTTGGCTTCCTACAAACAAGCGGCAGCTCTGGAAAAACTGCTCACTGTCCTCGTCAACAAATATTGGGGACATGGTATTTTGGCAGGAGTTGACCTCCTCAAGATGCTCGCGCTTGTCGAATCGGAAGCCAACAACAGAGCCGTTTTTGGCAACACAGATGCCATCAATTACCTCAATGAGTTGGACAAGATTAAAGCGAACCGCGCCAAGACAAACGCCAAGCAGCCGAAAGAAACGCCTGCCGCTAAAGTCGCCAGCAATTAACTTTTGTCTTGATTATTTGTGAAAAACGGAAGGACACTCATTGTTTTGGGTGTCCTTTTGTTGTATTACTTTACACTCTTTCTATTTTTTCTGTCAACTTAAAACATCTCCTGCTTTGCACCATTGGCTTTCATTAGAAATTTAAAAGCATTAACTATCCTTTGAGTAATGTCCTCATTACTTACAGTTAACCGATAATCATCGTAACTTCTTTCAAAACTTTTAATGATAATCTCATCCACAGTCCTTGTTATTAATACCTTAATCATCTCCTTCCGATTTCGTATATAGAAACAGATTTGCTGAATATGGGAAGTTGATTTTAAAGGATAGCGAGAAACCCTAGCATTTTTATAATTCTCTAATTCTAAAAGCTTCAATTCCTTAAAAGGAATTTCAATATGGTAAGTATCAATATAATCATTTCCAAGCAATTTTGGCTTACTTTCATTATATTCTTGATATTCAATCACCCCTAATCCATTTGAATATTTAAATGTAAAATAACAATTATTCTTTTCTATATCAAATTGTCCCTTATCAAGACGATTTTTAGAATAACTAAAAGAGCATTCCAAATCATCAATATGCCCCTGAATAAACTCAACAACCTCTTGAACTTCTTCCTCTGTGATTGTCTCAAAAAATTTGTCAGTAGCTTTAAAATCGGTTTCTATTAGTTCATCAATAAATTCCAAAAGTGTTTTTTTCACTTTATTTGTTTCAGTAACAAATAGTTCTTGTGATATTGTCCGAAGGTCTTGTTCGCTTTTAAGCGCAGTCAATCTGCTACTCTGCAAAGTAAGCAATGTATCAAACTCTTTATTAGGTTTGAGATACAAACGCAGCCTTTCTATCAAAATCAAAGGCTCTATGTCTTTTAAACACTTTTTTAATAAGTCAAACATGAGATAAAAATATTAGCCTAATAATTGTTTTACCAATACATCTATCTCTGCCAACTTTACAGACAGATGCTTTTTCAACTCAACCCGCACTTTGCCGATATTATAGTCTTTAACATTCACATTTGTTTCAACAAAACCTGTCGCACACACAGCACAGGCTTTGCCTAAGTCTGATAAAGCGCGATGTGTTGCATTATTTTCGTTGTATTTACTGAGGGGTATCTCTAATATCGTTTTGCTGACATGACGTACTCCAAATAATCCTTTAGCTTGATAATCTTTTATCATTAAATTAGGTGTTTCAGAGTTTAAAAAAGCAGTCATAAAATAAGCTTCGTCTTCACTATCAGTGTAATAGACATAACCAGCGTAGTCAACAATAAATTCTAAATCCAATTGATTACGGTCAACAACAACTGTATTTGCATCTTTTGCTGATGATGAATACATAACAGCATATTTCTTTCGCAAGTCTTGTTCAATAATCCCTTTTTGAAAATCTATCCTTTTTAAATATGTCATTTTTTTCGCATTTTGCGTTTTGTTGTCGTCCCAATGCTTTTCAACTTCTCTAAACCATTCCGCAGTTTCAAAAAAACCTTGTTTTTGAATGTCTTTCCAATGCAAAATCTTGATATTCTTGTGTTCATCAATACTGAGTGGTAATAAAACAAGCGTCGGGTCAATTAAAACGAAAGGTGCAATATTCCTTGCTAAGGCTGTGAGAAACAAAAAACTTGAATGAACATTGGTCTCGGGAATATCCAAAGCTTTCCATGGCATTTTAGATTCAGGAAAGTCATCCCCATTGTGTTTTACACGCACAATACGGTCATCAAAATCACCATCAAAATCAGAAATGATGTTGACAAAGTAAAAATTGCGTGGCACAATTGACGCACCTTGTTTAAAAAGGTTTTTATAATAATTCCCAGTTGTAGAACCCGACTTTTCACCTTCTGTAAAAGCCGATTTTTTTTCTAAAAGTGTATAATAAAATCGTGTTGGTGTTTCAGTCACGTAATCAGCAGCTTTACTGAGGGGTAAATTGTGGCTTGGCAAATAGGCTTTGAGTTTCAGGGCTTCAATGCCATCAGCTGTTGGTCTATTGGAAGGTATATTGCTTTTAATGGCAAAGAAAACACAACTCGGAACAGGAAACAAAGGTTTCACTTTGTCTAAATCCCATATCCTTGTAAGGCGAAAACCTTCTGCTGCCCCCCGTCGTGTTTGGTCGTGCTGATTAGCCGACATGAAAGAACGCGGCAGAACAAATGCCAATTTACCTTCTTTACGCAAAAAGAACTTGGCACAATGCACTAAGAAGATGGAAGCAATTTCAAGATGTGGAAAATCGCTCTTTTTTTCTGGCTTAACCTTATAAAGAATAGCTCGATTACTCAATCTAATTTGATAATCAGCCGATTTGATACGGTTGTATGTAATCCACGGCGGATTACCTACGACATAATCAAATTGGCTTTCAAGGAAAAAGGGTTTGTAATTATTGAGCAATAGAAAACGCCAGATAGAATCGCGTCCTTGCATCCGAGCATCATGCAAGGCTTTGTAGATGCGGTAAAAGTCTTCGACAAGGTACTTTGGTATATCTTGCTGGGGATAATATTTTTTTAAACCGCTGCTAAAAGTAGTTTCGATGACATGTTTACCAGTAAAATACTGCTGAGCAAATGTATCAGCCACCATAATCGCCGTATCAAAGAGGTTGTCAAATTTGTCAATGTCATAATGAATATCGTAAAACTTACCATTAATCATGACTTTGTAGTGGTCTTTAATAAAACCAACGTGTTGCGGCGGAATAAATATTGTATTGGCTTGATATACCCGCAACTGTAAAGGACGTTTAGTGGCAGCTCGTTTACCCAAAGCCAAAAGAATATTGGTTTTAGTAATCAATACACTGAGGGGGTGTATGTCAATGCCAGCGACATTCTGTACAATTTGCTCAACAGGCGTTTGAGGATATTTATCGAGCCAATACCGAATCGTCGCTACCAAAAAACTACCACTACCACATGCTGGGTCTAAAACGGTCTTAGTTGGTAAAGGCTCAAGTTGTCCAATTATTTTTTCACATAACCAATCGGGTGTATAATATTCACCAAGCCCTTGTTTTGTTTCAATATCAATCAATTCTTGATAAATACCTTTCAAAATATCCTCCTGAATGTCAGAAAAATCAAATTCTGAAAGACGGTCTGCAATCTTCCTCATAGCAGGACGCAAAGCAGAAATAGCCTTTTCGTCATTAAGCCAATGGAAAAAATCACGCTCAACAAAGTTTTCAATATTTCGGCTTCTGAAAATATCCCCATTAAGAATCCTTACCGTTTCATCATCATCAATATAATCGTCTTTAAACACAACTGTGTAAGCCAGCATCTTTGCAAAAACGGACAAATAAGCATGAACGAGGAATACACGCGGCTCGCCGTCAAAAGAACCGTAAGCATCAGCAAGACATTTTTGCCATTCTTCTCTGGCTAATTTGATTTCTGATTTATCTTTAATGGTATCAAAGAAAACTTCAAACTCATTAATCACAAACCTAAACACATCTGAAAAGCCACCGAATTCTTCTCGAATATTTTTAAGTGTTGAGGCAAGCAACTGGTCTTGAAATAGATAACGGTCAAGGAATTGAAAGAATTCGAGCGGATTTTTAGCCGTTACCGTCATCGAAGCGATTTTATGCAATTGAATATCATCCGATTTGATAGTCTTTTTACCAATAAAAACGTCGGGCATTGGAGCGTAAATATGCCAAGTAGCGCAATCGGTTGCTATTAACGTAAAGCTTTTACGCCGCAACGAATTAAAATGACCCGCAACATAATCTTTTAATTGATTTTCAACATTGACCGTTTTACTTGTTAGTTTTGCCTTAAATTCCAAGATAACATTATTGAACAAACTATCGGCTTGACCAGAGCTTGTTTTGCGTCTTGTACTGAGGGGTATATTTCTGATAACAGCTTCTGCTCCGAGTAATAGCTCTTCGATTTGTTTTTGCCGTTCCTTATCATCTCGATAAATATCTGCTATAAGTTTGACAAAGCAAAGTTTTCGATTTTCTTCGTTATGAGCTTTGGCAAGGTTAGTGACGTAGGTAAGAATAGCTTTTTCTTGAAGTTCGTACATGCGTATTAAGACTTAAATTCATTAAATAATAAATTGGGTGCAGCAAGATAGAGAGGTTTTATTAAATATTTTATTTCACTCATTACAAAATAACTAATAACACCCAAAGGAATAAAATATTTATTGGAGAAGGTAGTTTGTTAAGTTTTTCTTTTAGCCATTGATTTTGATATTGGCTATACTTATGAAGAAAAAATGTAGAAAAAAAAGATACACACAGGCTATCAGAACATGAAAATCATTGTAAATAATTGATATGTTTCGACGACTTAATAACAATCTGTTTTATAGATAATCTTAAAGTGCAAAAGACCTTCGTAAGTTTATCTTTGATACTTTAAAATTGTTGACCGCGTTTTGTGAAATGGTAGCAATCCTCAACAACTTGTTGAAAGTTGCCACTATTTCATTGAACACATTCACCGTTTTGTTGAATACAATCACTAAATCGGTGACTACGCACAACAATTTAGTGGTTATGTTCAATGAAATGGTGTCCTATTACTTAATCCGTTTGCCTTTCTTAAACACCATATCCACCCGTTGCAACAGATTGATATACCGCAACACGTCGCCACGGACAGCGATAATGTCCGCTTGTTTGCCTTCTGAAACAGTGCCGACTTTATCTTCAACGCCTTGGAAAACCGCAGGCCAATAGGTGGCAGACTTTATGGCGAGCAAAGGGTCAATGCCCATTTCGCGTACCCAGATATCGAGTTCATTCCACGTGCTTTGACTGTGGAATTTCATCGGAATACCCGAATCTGTGCCTATCAACATCACGACGCCGCTTTCTTTGAGTTGTTGAAACTTCCTTTTTAAGGTCGGCTTGCGATAAGCTGTCACTTGGAAATAACTCAAACGCGATGGATAGCGCAAACTCTCTTGAATATCCCGCACAATCGAATCGGGCAAACCCACTTTCCACGATGGATTGTCGAGCATCTCGGGATTGTCGCGCACATAATCATAATTGAACAGACCTTCAATCGTCGGTGTCCAAAACAGTTTGGTATTGGAGTTCGCTGTCCGTTCACGTATCATATTGATGATGTCTTCTGGATATTCAGGCGCCATCGCTAAACCTGTGTGTTCGAAACAATCTGCGCCCGCCTTCAATGCACGCCGAATTTCTTCTGGACGATGGCTGTGTGCGACCACTTTCAGCTTCCATTTATGGGCTTCGTCCACGACTGCCATGACCTCATCCATCTCCATTTGGTCTTGGTCAATCAATTTGATGCAATCAACCCCTGCTTTGGCGAGTTTCTGAACTTTAGCGCGCGCATCCGCCACACCTTTTACGCCCCAACGGAAAGCCTCCGTCCCCGGATAGGGTTCGTGCTGAATAAAAGGACCCGACATATACATGGTCGGCCCGTCAAGTTTCCCATTATTGATCGCGTTGCGGACATTGATGGACGCTTCGAGCGGTGCACCCAAATCGCGTGCGCTCGTTACGCCTGCCAACAACAACTGCTTGGCAGATGCGGGCATAATGACGGATTCGAGCACAGGTAAGTAGGTTTTGTCCCAATGCGTATAGTCCGAATGTCCATTTATCATCAAATGAACGTGCATATCCCACAATCCGGGCAGCACCGACATCCCCTCAGTAGAAATGACCTCTGCATCGCTTGGTATGTCTATTGCACCGACTTGACCTATCTTAACGATTTTATCGCCTTCGATAAGAATAACGGAATTGCGTAGTGGTGTACCACCAAAACCATCTATCAAAGTGCCGCCAACGAGCGCTTTTTTGTTTTGAGCATACACACTCGATACGAGTAAAAGGCAAGCAACGAATAAAGTGATGTTTTTCATTTTTTTATCATGACTGGTTGATCAAAATGTATTAAGCCGCTTTCAATTCATTCACTAATTCGGTCAACATTTTTTTGGCATCGCCAAACAACATACGGGTTTTAATGCCATAAAACAGCTCATTTTCAATGCCAGCATAGCCTGATTTCATACTGCGTTTCATGACAATGATGTTTTTAGCATTTTCAACTTCCAAAATAGGCATACCGTATATCGGCGAAGACGGGTCGTTGTCAGCAGCCGGATTGACCACATCGTTTGCGCCAATCACCAAGACAGTATCAGTGGTTTTAAACTCCGGATTGATGGCTTCCATTTCATAGAGTTTATCATAACTCACATTACTTTCTGCCAAAAGGACGTTCATATGACCAGGCATCCGCCCTGCAACGGGGTGAATGGCATATTTGACATCTACACCTTCTTTTTCAAGGCTTGTTTCGAGTTCATGACAAATGTGTTGCGCTTGAGCAACCGCTAAGCCATAGCCTGGTACGATAATAACCCTTCTGCTGTATTTCATCAAAGTCGAGGCATCTGCGGCATTTATTTCTTTGATAGACCCTTCAATGGTTCTTGTACTATCCGTTTTAGCACCGCCGCCAAAATTGCCGACAAGCACGTTCATCAACGAGCGATTCATGGCTTTGCACATCACAACGGTCAACAAAGTACCCGCACTACCCACAAGAATACCACCAAAAAGCATAACTTTATTGTCATACAAAAAGCCACCAAAGGCTGTTGCAACGCCTGTAAACGAATTCAACAATGAAATCACAACAGGCATGTCCGCGCCACCAATCGGTAAGACGAATAAAACGCCGTAGAGCAAACTCATTGCGAAAATGACATAAATGAAAATGGCGTTTTCAAGATAACCTGTTGACATGCCAACAACTAAACCCGTAATAATGACCAAAAACAGGGTTTGGAGTAGCTGATGAGAGGGAATTGCCCAGTCCTTTATCTTCTCTTCCAATTTGCCATAGGCAATCATAGAACCCGAAAAGGAGACTGAGCCAATCATCAAGCCCAGCAAGATAATAGCCGTGCGTACACCCGACACATCACCGCCATTGTGTAGCGCATGGTCGTATTCGACAATCGAAATCAGTGCCGCACAAGCACCACCCATGCCATTGAAGAAGGAGACCATTTGAGGCATTTGAGTCATTTGCACCCGCTTCGCCATCAGCGTTCCGATGACCGTTCCCAAGCCTAATGCGCCGAAAATCCAGATATAATTCTTCACCAAAATCCCTTCGTGAAGAAAAATAGTGCCGACAATTGCCAGCGTCATACCCGCAGCCGCTATGAGGTTCCCCTTTTTGGCTGTATTAGGTTTGCCCAGTAGTTTGATACCGAATATAAAACTCAAGGCAGAAAAGATATAGATAAAATCTAAGATAAAAGTGTTCATAAAGGTTTATTTTTTCTTTTTAAACATGTCTAACATTCTGTCTGTCACCACAAAACCGCCGACGACATTGAGCGTTCCGAGACAAACGGCAATGAAGCCGAGCAACAGTGCGAACACACTTTCTGCTTGTCCTAAGATGATGATTGACCCAATGATGATAACACCATGAATGGCATTTGCGCCACTCATCAAAGGGGTGTGTAATACTGAGGGGACCTTTTCGATGAGTTCAACACCGACAAAAATCATCAGAACGACCAAGTAAATCATCTGTTGATTCTCTGAAATAAATTGAAAAATAGATGCCATTGGATTGATGAATAATGATTTTAAAGAGGAAATAGACGCATACAACGTATATTTTTCAGTGTGAGTAAATATGTACTTCCAAAAAATATGGCTCTTCTTTGCAAATCAATGAGCTGTCATACGCCTTGCAAACAGTGGGGAAAGAGCGAAAAGGTTTTCATTTTATCTCGGCTTTTTGACTATATCTATTTTCATAAATTTTGTTATTAGCTGAATTTAAATTTAGTTCTATTAAAGGTTGCAATATTAAGCATCTTTTTATATTTCAAAGCATTCAATTGACCAAATTTTTGAAATACCCTTCTCTCCTCACACTGTATTCCGAATCGGCTTTCAATGCGTATTGAATTTCTTTTGTACAATGATTCTATGAAACCACGTTGAGTATTCATTTATGTACTTTGTCTACGACTAATGTCTCTGTAAAAGCATTTTTAAAAGCATTATCAATGCCAGAACAACTTGTTATTCACAAAACGGTTGCTTTTCCCCAAGCCGAGTTCGACGCTTTAGTCACAAAACTTGAGGCATGAAGCACCGACATTCCCGAAGATACCTCCACATGTGCGGCTCAATAAACCCGACCAATCAAAGGATGTTCCACAATCCGCTGCTTCATTTCCAAGGGGTCAATCGTACTTTGCTTGGCATAAATGATTTTACCATTCGGTTCAATCAACAATGTATAAGGCAGTGCGCCTTGCCAATTGGGGTCAATGAGTTCGATGAGTTTGTAGGAATCATCTGAATTAAAAATATAATTTTTAGCAGACAGTTGCAGACCCGTCAGTGTTTTTAAGGCGCGGTCTTTCTTCTCTGGTTTATCGGCACTGATGGTGATGAGTTCAAAATCACGGCGGCGATACATGTGGTTAATGGCATTAAAATCAGGCAGTTCCGTCACACACGGGCCGCACCAAGTTGCCCAAATATTGACGAGGCGCAACTTGTCCGTTTTGTTCGCCAACAAGGTTTTGATGCCAGCTTCGTCAATGATGTCAAGGGTCACGACTTCCTTTGCCCATTCTTCTTTTTCTTGATTCGTCAAAACCTTCTTCTCCGCCCATTTGATGGAGCAACCAAATGTCTTTGTGGTCGGCACAGCGACCGTTTTGTTGGCGAGTAAGTCTTCGATGGCGTTGCGGGTGTCGTGGTTTTTAGGCGTTTTCTTCGGGTTTTCAACATCGTCAATTCTGCCCGAATACTGCAATAGACGTTGCGCATCAAATATAAAAACGTGTGGCGTTGCGGCAGGTCCATACTTCAAAGATACCCCCTCAGTATCGCCATCATAGAGATACGGAAAATTGAAATGGTGGTCTTTTGCCCGTGTTTGCATGTCGGCATAAGAGTCGCCTAAGTCTGTATAACCCATTTCATCTAAGCGGATACTGCTTGGGTCATTGGGCGATATGGCGACTATTTGCACCTTTTTATTGGCATAATCCACGACCAATTGTTTCAATCTTTCTTCATAAGCCTGAGCAGTTGGACAGTGATTACAGGTAAATACAATCACCAATATTTTGGCATCGGAAAAGGAAGCGAGAGAATACATCTTTCCATCTGTTCCTTTGAGATTAAAATCGGGTGCTTTTTCACCAATTTTTAAAGATACGGGTCCCGCTTTTAGGGCAAAACTCATTAAGACGAGGAGGAGGAGGGCGTTTAGATTTTTCATAAGGACATTGTTTTTATTTTTGCCAAAGATAAGATATGCCAAGGGCAATTTTTATTATTTGAACCATTAAAACCTTACCTTTTTATCATTTTACTGAGGGGTATTCAACAGTGGAGAACCTGATGCTTTAACTAAAAGCCATTATTTATAACGCTTTCCTTTCTTAGCCCTCTATCCATTCATAGAAATATCCGACACTTGAACAGAGTAAAAACATTTTTTTTACAGTTATTTATTAAAAATGAATTTCAACTATTGACTTGCATTTATACAAGGACTATATTTGCAATATGTTCCAAAAAACAAACACCTTACAGAGGCAAGTCAGACCTCATTTTTATCAATAATTATATCACTTTTCTAAACGGATGAAATATGCCAGAACAACTCGTTATCCACAAGACGGTTGCTTTTCCCCAAGCCGAGTTCGATGCTTTAGTCACGAAACTGGAGGCTTGGAGCGCCGACATTCCCGAACCCGATGCGGTCACCAATGACGAAATGAAAAAATTGTCGAAGATGGGCGACATCAAACAGGCCGATGCCACACTCAAATTGGAGGCACTCAAACGCTTCAACAGCTTTTTACCCGCAGAATTGGCGTTAGCATTGCTGATTGCAAAGTTGGCTTCGTACAAACAAGCGGCAGCTTTGGAAAAACTGCTCACTGTCCTCGTCAACAAATATTGGGGACATGGTAATTTGGCAGGTATTGACCTCCTCAAGATGCTCGCACTCGTCGAATCGGAAGCCAACAACAGAGCCGCTTTTGGCAACAGCGATGCCATCAATTACCTCAATGTGTTGGACAAGATTAAAGCCGATCGTGCTAAGACAAACGCTAAGGCAGCGAAAGAAACGCCCGCCGCTAAGGTCGCCAGCAATTAAGTTGAGGATTGTCAAACATTAGAAAACAGAAGGACGCTCATGAAAATGGGTGTCCTTTTGTCTAAATAAAACAAATCCCAAAGGGATTCAACTTGTTTTTGAAGATAAATTATTCAGGGTGATGTGGCTGACATCTTGAACACAATCTTGAACATGTTTCAAAGACAGCCGATATCTGTGTTTCTTTTATCTCACCAAACCATCATACAAATCAAACAGAAACTCAACCCTTTTAGCATCATTGGCAAACCGCGTTTTACCGTAACACGCATCCACAGCCTTGTCTAAACGGTTGTGAGCAGACAACAAATCGGGCGGCATACTGAGGGGGTCGTATAAATCCGCCAAACTCGAACCCGTTGCCGTATATATCGCCCGCACATCTAAAACGGCTTGTGCTGCGGCTTCTACTTGGCTCTTTTGGGCAGCCGTCATGTCTTGCGGAAAGGGGTAATTGTTGTAAACAATGGTGTTGGAGTAACGGTAATCACTCTTTAAACGTCCACAAACATATTTAACCCAAGCCATGTGCATTTTAGAAGTCAACATACCAAAAAGAAATAAGTCTGCATTAGGAACAGAAATACAAGTGTCACCAATTATATAATATTTACTAAAAAAGCCCATAGGAATATAAGCCCTATTTTCAGAAGAAACCCTTGGAATTAAAACAAAATCAGTAGTTGGTTGACGATTTTCCGTAAACAGTGTTGGTTTTTCAGCCCATTTTTTAGTACTTGCTTTTGTACTTGCTAAACGCATTGTACGAACCGCTTCAACACGTCTCTTTATTTCTGTCATTTCTTGAAGTTCTTGGGGATTTATATCTGGAAGCCAAAGACACCATTTAGTTTTGCCATTTAAAAATTCTTGTGCGCCAAGAAAAGGTCTTATAAACTTTATAATCATGGGATTATTTTGCAAAATTTCTGCTTTATCTGTATCAGATAAAAGAAAATTTCCTCCATCAGTTGGTTGACTACCTTTCAAAAGTTCAGGTACTTTGCATATTGGCTTTTGCATACGCTCTACATACACATTTTTACCATCCGTCAAATAAGGACTAATGTTCTTAACTTTAGTTTTATTCGGTTCACCTTTAATATCATCATATTCAAAAATGAATTTATCACTCCCCTCAGTATTTTTGGCATTGCTAAAGCCAATTATGACGCAATGAACGGCAGCAACACCTCTTGCTTCATTACTCCATCTAAATGTTTGATGTGCAAAACTGATTTCAATATTATAATTGTTAAATAAGTCTTTCCATAAAACACCTACTTGTTCGCCTTGTGCAACGGAATTTGTTGAAACGAAAGCCGTTTTTACTGAGGGGGTCATTTTCATATACTCTGCAGCTTTTACATACCACATTGCAACATAATCTAACACTCCTGCATTATCAACTTGTTTAGCAACCAAAGCAACATCTTCTTTCTGTTGTTTATTTTGTAAATAATAACCAATAAACGGCGGATTCCCAATAATAAAATCAACTTTATGCGGAAACACCGTTAACCAATCCGTTCTCAAAGCATTGGCGTTGAGGATGGTCGCGGATTCATCAATGGGCGTAATCGGCACATAGTCGCCAAACTCCTCTTCGAGTTTGAGATTCATTTGGTGTTCCGAGAGCCACATCGCTACTTGGGCAATGAGCGATGAAAATTCCTCGTATTCGATACCATAAAAGTTAGAGACGGACATTTTGATGAGAGAACGGACAGAAAAAGTTGCACCGACAATGACCTTGTAATGCTTATAAATCAACAATTTGAGTATCTCTAACTCCAACAACCGCAACTCTTTGTAGGTGACAACAAGGAAATTACCACTGCCACAAGCAGGGTCAAGAAAACGGTAGTTGGCAACCTTAAATAAGAACTGTTCGAGCTTCTTTTGGTTGTCTTTGACTTTATCAAACTCTGTCCAAAGGCTGTCCATAAACAACGGATTGATGAGTCGTTTGATGTTCGTCTCCGATGTATAATGCGCGCCCAAGTTGCGGCGTTCCACAGGATTCATAACGGATTGAAACAACGAACCAAAAATAGCGGGAGAGATTTTAGCCCAACCAAAAGTGCAGCATTTGAACAAAACCTCCCGCGTACCACCCGTAAAAGAAGGCGGTTTGCTGATGTGTTTGCTGAAAAGAGAGCCGTTGACATACGGAAAAGCGGCTAAATACTGAGGGGTGTCTTTCGGTCTTTTATTTTCGGGCGTGTCCAAGATAAGAAACAAATCAAGCAGCTTTTCACCCAAATCAGAGCCATCAAATTCGGTGTGTTTCAAGACAAAAGTCTTAAACAAATCGTCTTTGAAAATGCCTGTATCTTCCGCAAACAGACAAAAAAGAATCCGCACCAACAACCATTCGAGGTCATGCCCTTTGTACCCTTTGCGTTCAATGGCATCGTGCAATGCGCCCATCATTTCCGCTGCTTGAATGTTTGCGGCTTCCTCTTCTTGTACGAGTTGTTGGGCATAATCCAAGATGAATTGGAACTTGCGGATGTTTTGCGGCAAGTCAATCAAGTCAAACGCTTCAAAACGTTTGCTGTGGACATCATAAATGCGAAAATGTTGGAAATTGCACAAGACAATGCGCTTCGGTTTGTCCTCTGCTTTGAGTCCTTCGACATATTCTAAGGCTTGTTGATAAGCCTCTTCAAAAGCCGCCGCCGAACTTTTGTGCGCCGACTTATGCTCAACGAGCAATTTGCCACGCCAAAACAAGTCCATAAAGCCTTGACGATTGTTTAGCCGTTTGACACGTCCTTCAAACCGAGCATAATCATAACGACGGAGAGAAAAGATTTGAAAAAGTTCATCCCAAAAGGTTTTGGCTTCGCCTTTTTCATCCGATTCGGTAGCCCAACGGTTGGCAAAACGGTCTGCTTGGCGTTCAATGAGTGTCCAATTGTAGGTATTTGACATAGGGTTTCAATGAATTTGATAAACAAAACGTATCGGATACCTTAAAGGTATCCGATACGTATTTTGAGCGAACAAATGTAAAGAAAAATAATAAGAACAGGCATAAATCCCAAAGGGAGTAAACACACATAGCCGCCGATGCAATCGGTGAAAAGAAAGGTAACTATAAACAAGAAAATCCCGAAGGGATTCAACATGAATAGCCACGAATGCAATTCGTGGAAATGATTGGCAGATGTTTGATGAATCCCGAAGGGATTGAACCTTCTATTAAGGTTCAATCCCTTTGGGATTTTATGTTTGTACGTATTCTTCTTTCCCTTTTCCACGAATTTCATTCGTGGCTATTCATGTTGAATCCCTTCGGGATTTTTATATACACACCTTTCTTTTCCACCGATTGCATCGGCGGCTATTCGTGTTTAATCCCTTCGGGATTTTTTGTTGATGAATGTGAATGTTGCGCTAATCAAGGTATTTTTCATCGAAGACGATGTGATGCTCCGCCAGCAACTCCATCAATTCTTCTCGAAATGTCTTTTTCTTGTGGTGCGCTTCTTGATTTTTCACGTATTCAATCAATCGGTCTTTTGCGTTTATGTCATACGTAAAAGCAGAATAGCCGTCTTGCCAACCGCCAAATTGAGGAAAAATCCTTTTTTCTTTGATGAAACTCGTACTCCCGAGCTTGATGTCTTTGACCAAATCCGCCAAAGCGACTGAGGGGTGGATGTGCGTCACAATGTGGATGTGGTCTTCCACGCCATTGACCCGATAAAGATGACAACCTTTGTTTTTTAAGATGCCCCAAATGTCGGCAAACAGGTCGCGGCGATGTTCTTTGACTAAGGTGCGTTCTCGGTATTTTGTGCTGTAAACGATTTGATACAACAACTGTGTGTAAGTACTCATTGATGTTTGTTTTATAAGTTTTCTAAACATAACAACGTCCTGTTGTCGTTAAAGCGTTGCAATATAGTGTATCCGGTCAAAATGATGCATGAAATTGTAAAAAAAATCTACACCAAAATGATTTAAAGTCCCCCCAAAAGTCCGAAGGACTTAAACACGAATAGCCACGAATGCAATTCGTGAAATAATTGGTAGATGTTTAATAAATCCCAAAGGGATTGAACACGAATAGCCCCCGATACAATCGGCGGAAATGGTAAGTAGAAATATACAAAATCCCGAAGGGATTCAACATGAATAGCCACGAATGAAATTCGTGGAAAGTGAGGGAAGTAATGTATGTATAAATCCCGAAGGGATTCAACATGAATAGCCACGAATGAAATTCGTGGAAAGTGAGGGAAGTATGTATGTATAAATCCCGAAGGGATTAAACCTTCGTTAAAG
>JANLQI010000242.1:0-2801 GCA_031367705.1 Saprospiraceae bacterium
TGAAAAAAATCATTCAAAAACTACCTTCCGATGCTTTACGGGTGATGACGAGCGCAGGAAGTCTCGTTCATGCCGATTTTTTCAAACCTAAGGATAGTTTACTGAGTGGGCCCGCAGGTGGCGTTGTCGGTGCGGCTGTAATTGGTAAACAAAGCGGTTTTGAGCGATTGATTACCTTCGATATGGGTGGCACAAGCACCGATGTGGCTCGTTTTGATGGCGATTTTGATTACCGTTTTGAGATGACGATACGCAACGCAACGGTCTTTTCGCCTACCCTCAATATCGAAACGGTGGCGGCTGGTGGTGGCTCGGTCTGTTATTTTGATGGCATAAAATTATGTGTCGGCCCTGAAAGTGCTGGAGCGTCACCTGGCCCCGCTTGTTATGGTGCGGGAGGACCTTTGACGATTACAGATGTCAATTTATTGCTCGGCCGGCTCGATGCAGCGCAGTTTGGCATTCCTGTTTTTCCAGAAGCGGCAAAAGCACAACTCATTGATTTACAGTTTTTTATTCAAGAAAAAACAGGTAAGAAAATTTTGGAGGAGGAGATACTGATAGGTTTCCTCACAATTGCCAATGAGCGCATGTCAGATGCCATCCGCAAAATATCTGTGTCCAAAGGTTATGCCCCTCCTCAGTATGCGCTGCTTGTTTTTGGTGGCGCAGGTGGCCTACACGCTTGTAGCATGGCAAAATTACTGGGCATGACGACGATTATTGTACCGAAATATGCAGGACTTTTATCCGCCTTTGGCATTCTAAATGCACCGATTGAACGGTTTGCAGAACAGCAAATTCTAAAAACGGTTGCTGCTCTGCCTTTTGAAAAATTAGAAAAAGCTTTTGAAAAAATAGGAGATGAAGCCATAGAGAAAGTGATTGCAGAAGGCATTGAAAAACAACAGGTTTTACTTAAGAAATCACTCATTTTCTGCCGTTTAAAAGGTCAAGACGCAACGCTTGAATTGGATTTTGATGCTGATTTTGAACAAAATTTCAAGGACAGCTATCAAAAAACATTCGGTCATTGGGTTGAAAACAGGGAAATTGAGGTAGAAAGTATTCGTGTTATTGCTTCGGAAAGGAACAATCTTAGGAAGATTTCAAATCTTCCTAAGATTCCTCCCCCTCAGTATAAACCTAATTTTAGACATAAAATAAAGGCTTTGGTCGGTTCAAAATGGACAGAAATACCCGTATTTTTTAGAGATGATTTGAGTGTTGGCGCAACAATCGAAGGCTTTGCTTTGCTGCTTGATAGCTTTTCAACAACGGTTATTGAAGACGGTTTTACGTTGACAATTGATGCTCAGGAAACTGCTATTTTTAAATTAAACAATTCAACAAAATCAACAATTCAACAATACAATCAAACCATTGATTTAGAACTGTTTACAAATCGTTTTACAAGTATTGCTGAGAATATGGGGGCAATGTTGCAACGCACTGCTTTGAGCGTCAATGTTAAAGAACGTCTTGATTTTAGTTGTGCATTGTTGGATGCTGACGGTTATTTAATTGCTAATGCGCCACATATTCCTGTGCATTTGGGCAGTCTCGGCGTGTGTGTTCGTGAAGTTTTGAAACATATAAAAATCGAAAAAGGTGATACGATTATCACTAATCATCCAGCTTTTGGTGGCTCTCATTTGCCTGATGTGACGTTGATTTCAAGCGTTTATACTGTTGAGGAACGAAATCCCGATGGCATCGGGAAGGGAGGTACTTTGATTGGTTATGTCGCCAATCGTTGCCATCATTCAGAAATTGGTGGTATTCGCCCAGCATCTATGCCGCCTAATGCAACACGTTTGGTTGAAGAAGGTGTTATTATTGAACCAATGTATTTAGCAAAAAACGGTGTAACTGATTGGGAATCTATCAGTTATAAATTGCAAAATGACCGCTACCCTACTCGCTCTTTATCTGAAAACTTAGCGGATTTGAATGCAGCATTGGCAGCAAATTTAAACGGTGTGAATGCGTTGCAGAAATTAGTTGAAATGCATGGTTTGGAAGCAGTACATCATTATATGCGTGAATTGAAGGATTATTCGGCTGAAAAACTGACAGAGGCTTTGATTAAATTTAGAGAAAATTCAAATTTTACTGAGGGGTACGCTGCCGAAGAACAGCTCGATGATGGTACTTTATTGAAAGTCAACATTACATTTGGAGATAAAATCACTTTTGATTTTACAGGTTCATCGCCCGTTCATAAAGGCAATTTGAATGCGACACCAGCGATTGTTAACTCTGTTGTCATTTATGTTTTACGTTTATTGGTTTCTGAAAATATTCCTTTGAATGAAGGCTTTATGAATAATGTCGCGCTTATTTTGCCTGAAAATTCGATATTAAACCCATATTTTCCTGAAAATACTGAGGGGTGTCCTGCAGTTGTCGGTGGCAATGTGGAAACAAGTCAACGGCTGACGGATACGATTTTGAAGGCTTTGAACCTCATCGCCTGTGGACAAGGCACTATGAACAATGTCCTTTTTGGCAACGAGACCTTTGGTTATTACGAAACGATTTGTGGCGGCAGCGGTGCAGGAAATGGATTTAATGGTACAGATGCCGTGCATACCCACATGACCAATACGCGGATTACAGACCCTGAAATTTTGGAATTTCGCTATCCTGTCCGCTTAGATTTGTTTAAAATTAGAGAAAATTCAGGTGGAAAGGGACTGTTTAATGGTGGAAATGGCATTGTTCGACAATTGACTTTTTTAGAAGATGTGGCATTATCTGTTTTAACACAGCACAGAAAAGTCGCTCCTTTTGGACTT
>JANLQI010000257.1:0-2683 GCA_031367705.1 Saprospiraceae bacterium
GTTGAAGCGGAGTTTCAATGCCCATTTTTGCCGCATAACGCCATGGAACCCATGAATTTCTTTGCAGATGTGCGTGGTGACAAAGCAGAATTGATTGGACCAACGCAAAATCCAGGTTCTAATCGCGACCAAGTGGCAAAACTGCTGAACATACCAAAAGAAAATGTGTCGGTGGAGATGACGCGCATGGGTGGCGGCTTTGGTCGTCGTTTGAACAGTGATTTTGCATTGGAAGCTGCCGAGCTGTCGAGTCTCATCAAAAAGCCGGTGAAAGTGATGTGGACACGCGAAGACGATATGTCGGGTGGGATTTATCGCCCTGCTTGTCGTTACCGTTTCCGCATGGCATTGGACAAAAACAATGCAATTATTGGCTACGAACAGCGAGGCGTGGGCATCAATGCCGGTGACCCGACACGCGGCGGCAACAACTTTCCGTCAGGTGCGATACCAAATGTGTTGATTGATTCTGTCAACCACAAATCGCCGATTACAACGGGTCCGTGGCGTGCACCGATTACCAATTTCTTGGCGTATGCCGAACAAGCCTTTTTAGATGAAGTGGCTGAAAAGATGGGTAAAGACCCCGTTCAAATGCGGCTTGACCTCTTGGATAATGCCAAAAAGAATCCAACAGGCGACATCAAATACGACATTGACCGTTTCAGAAAAGTAATTGAAACCGTTGCAGAAAAAGCGAATTGGGGTAAAAAAGGTAAAGACATTTATCAAGGTTTCAGCGTCTATTTTTCACACAACTCTTATGTCGCTCAAATTGCAGACGTTGTTTTAGTCAAAAAGCAACCCGTTTTGAAAAAAGTCTATTGTGCCGTTGATTGTGGCATCTTGGTCAACAAAAGTGGCGCGTTGAATCAAGCCGTCGGCAGCATTGTGGACGGTCTTGGTCATGCGATGTATGGCAATTTGACGTTCAAAGACGGTGTGGCAGAGCAAAACAACTTCAATACCTACCGCATGATTCGCATCAACGAAGTGCCTGAAGTGGAAGTGCATTTCGTGGACAATGGCATTGACCCAACAGGTCTCGGTGAGCCTGTGTTGCCACCGCTCGGTGGTGCAGTTGCCAATGCTTTTTATAAAGCGACGGGGAAACGGATTCGGCAGCAACCGTTTATCAATGAGGAGAATACGTTGTTGGAGAAGTTTTTATGATTTACTGAGGGGGGATGCTATAAATCGTGTATTTGTGTTTCTAAAAAGAGCCTTGAAAACGTGCTGTTTTCAAGGCTCTTCTGCGAGGGCACCTAAAATCTCTAAACAAAAACTTTGTACCCAAAAGAAAATATTTATCTTTGTAAAAGGTATAGAATGTACTTACAGAAAACGAATACATCAATGATAATATTGAAATTAGACACTATTTCGTCTCATATTCAAGGTATTACAACACCATTTTGGGCTTATATGGCAGAATGTGCTGCCGTTTGTTTTCATTCACAAGGACATAAAAGCGGTATAAAATTACCTTTTTCTAATGGAGAAACCATAGAAAACAGCTTAGTTGAATGGACAATTGAAGTTACCGATAAAATGATGTCTTCATATTTTGATGAAAAAAGAACGACAGATTTTGGTGCGATGGGCGTTTCAATATTGTTGGCTTCTAATTTGACCGATTATACGCATTTTAGTACATCTGAAACCAATACCGGTTTCGATTTTTGGTTAACAAAAAGTGATGACGATTTGAATTTCATAAGCGCAAGGCTTGAAATCTCGGGTATTCGCAAAGAAACGAAACAAAATACTGTTAAATCAAGATTGAAGATAAAGGAGAAACAAATACTGAAAAGTGCCAATAGTCGTTCAAAATGTTATGTTTCAATCATCGAATTCAGTAAACCAGAAGCAAAATTCATTCAAAAATGATAGAAAATAGAGTTCTAAATACAAAAGAAATCCATTTTAAAGCTATGGCATTAGCACAAGAAGCACATCTTGCGGCTATAAATGGTAAAGAAAAAGAGACTTTAAATTTATACGAACAAGCGTTTGATTTAGAAAAACAAGCTGCATTGAGCCTTTTGGATAAAGAAGAAATAGAACCAACACGCTCGGTTTTATTCAGAAGTGCAGCCGCCTTAGCTAAAAAATGTCATAAGTATCGAGACGCAGAAAAAATGATTGCACTTGGGCTTGCAGGAAATCCGCCTGATGATATTGCAACAGAATTAAGATTGTTATTTGATGATATAAAAAAACAATATTTGCCTAAAAAATCGGTACATAAAATACACCGAAAAATTGTTTTATTGAATGGGATTCCCGAATCTGGTTTAGCCGCAGGGGATGTGGGGACAGTGATTTATAGTTATGAAAAAGGCACGTCTTTTAAGGTTGAATTTGTCCGCCTTGACGGTGTAATTGTTGCTATCGAAACACTTTCGGCTCAACAAGTGCGTTCTGTTGGCAAACAAGATATGCTGCATAGTCGGCATTTGAGTTTTTGATTTGCCTTATTTTTAACGACAAAAGCCTTGAAAACTGTATGTTTTCAAGGCTTTTGTGCTTTATACTGAGGGGGGTGCTTTTTATATATTAACAAAGTGTCAATTGATTTTTCTTATTGAAAAAATAAATATACTTTTGTTGGATAATTCCTAACATACATTTTGACCGCAAAAATGACTTTTCCTTTCTGATTTGCTTCTTTTGAGATACA